>JAGXHS010000003.1 GCA_024636075.1 Propionibacteriaceae bacterium | reverse complement strand
GGTGTGGGTCAGTCCGAAGTGACCGTTGCAGGCATGGTGGACACCTTCCTGCTGCTCACCCTGGCACGAGCCGGCGACCAGTTGCAGGGCATCAAGCGCGGTATCCTCGAGCTCGCCGATGTGATCACGGTGAACAAGGCCGATGGCGATCACGAAGGCGAAGCCCGCGTCGCGGCCCGTGAACTCAAGGTGGCGATGAAGCTGATCAGCTCCGATCCGGACGCGCCGCGTCCGCAGGTGTTGACATCGAGTGCGCTGACCGGGAAGGGGATGGACGCTGTCTGGCAGGCAGTGTTGGACCACCGCTCCGGTCTGGAATCCAGCGGCATGCTCATCGACCGTCGCAACCAGCAGAAGCTGGATTGGCTGTGGGCGATGGTGCAGGACGACCTGCGGGCAGGACTGCGTCGCTCTCCAGGGGTCAAGCAGGTGGGCAAGGACGTGGAGCGCCGCATCGTTGGCGGCGAGTTGGCCCCACTCGAGGGTGCGGAGTTGATCCTCCAGGCCTTCCTCTCCGACGTCGACGAACTGTGGCCCCAACACCGTTCGGCTGGCTGAGAGGCCCGTCGCCGAGTTACGCCGACACGTAGATGTCGGCGTAACTCGGAGCAGCGCCTACACTACCGAGCGTGAATGACCAGGTGAGGCCCAGCCATCAGCCACTGCGGCTGCATGCTCCCTCACGGCGTAATGCCGTCGTGGTTGACACACCTGTTGTGTTGGCACCAATGGCCGGCATCACGAACGCCGCCTATCGCGAGCTGTGCGCCGAGCAGGGAGCGGGCCTGTACGTCTGCGAGATGATCACCTCGCGTGGTCTGGTGGTCGGTGACCGCAAGACCTCATCGATGCTGAGCTTCGCACCCAATGAGCAGTACCGATCGGTGCAGCTGTACGGAGTGGATCCCGGAATGATGGCCGAGGCCGCCCACATCCTGTGTGAGCGCCATCGGGTGGATCACATCGATCTGAACTTCGGATGCCCGGTGCCAAAGGTGACGCGCAAGGGCGGTGGTGGTGTGTTGCCGTGGAAGCGGGACCGGCTGCGCAGCATTCTGACCGCCACCGTGGAAGCCGCCGACGTGCACGGCGTTCCGGTCACCATGAAGACCAGAATTGGCATCGACCCGGATCATGTCACCTATCTGGACGCAGGGCGGATCGCCCGGGACACCGGGTGCGCCGCCATCGCTCTGCACGGCAGGACTGTGGCCCAGGCCTACTCGGGCGAAGCCGACTGGTCGGCCATCGCGGAGTTGGTGCGTGCTGTCGACATTCCGGTGCTGGGCAATGGGGACATCTGGGAAGCGGCCGACGCCATCGCGATGACCGAGCAGACAGGGTGTGCTGCCGTGGTGATCGGGCGGGGTTGTCTGGGCAGGCCATGGTTGTTTCGTGACCTGGCCGATGCCTTTGCGGGTCAACCCACCAGATCCATGCCATCCCTCGGCGAGGTGGCCGACGTGTTGCGAAGACACGCGCGACTGCTCGCCACTGTGATGGGGGAGCGGCACGGACTGACCGATCTGCGCAAGCACATGGCCTGGTATTTCAAGGGATTCCCGGTCGGCGGCGACACCCGACGGAAGCTGGCGATGGTCTCCAGCCTCCAGGAGCTGGATGCGTTGCTCGCCACACTTGATCCGGATGCCAGCTTCCCCGACACCGAGCTCGGAAAACCACGAGGACGTCAGGGTGGTCCGCGGCGCAAGGTGATCCTGCCCTACGGTTGGCTTGATGACACCACCGGGTGCGAACTTGACCTGGGAGAGGCTGAACTCGACGTCTCCGGTGGATGAGCTGTTCTCGGTAAGTTGATCAGCACACCGAACCGATGGGGGACGACCCGATGAAGCCGGAGCCGATGCCGCGAGCCAAGGCTTGGGCGGAGACGATGCACGGCCACGGAGATGACACCGTACGTGCACACCGCAACAGCCACGCACGAATCGACGTCGGGGCCGCCATCGGCCGCGAGCAGCGCGAGGAGTACGAGCAGCTGATGCTCCGATCCGGGGCGAGCCGTGCCGTCGGGGCCGGTCAACGGCTCCGACAGGAGGAACCGGACGCCGAACGCACCTGCTTCGAACGTGACCGCGACCGGATCGTGCACAGCGCGGCCTTCCGGCGGTTGGCCGGCAAGACACAGGTGGTCGTCCATCCCACCGATCACCAACGGACCCGGCTCACCCATGCCCTCGAGGTCGCCCAGGTGGCCACCTCGATCGCCCGTGGCGTCGGAGCAAACGTCACCTTGGTCGATGCGATGGCCTTGGGCCACGACTGCGGGCACGGTCCCGGCGGTCATGCGAGTGAGGACGCTTTCGACGGGTTCCTGCCCGGCGGTTATGACCACGGACCGTGGGGTGCCGACGTGGTGCTGGCCGGGCTCAACCTGTGTGCGCAGACCCTGGACGGGATCCGCAACCACTCCTGGTCGAGGCCGGCTCCGTCCACCATCGAAGGCGAGATCGTGTCCTGGAGTGACCGCATCGCCTACTGCGCCCACGATCTGGAAGACGCTGTTCACGCCGGAATCGTCACCCCGGACGAGGTCCCCGCAGAAGTGGCCCAGATCGTTGGCAGCGGCCGCCGGGAACAACTCGGCACCTTCATCAGGGCGGTGGTCAGTACCACCTGCAGCTCCGGCGAGGTGGGTATGGACCCATCCAGCTCGGCGGCGCTGGCGGCATTGCGCAGATTCAATTATGAGCGGATCTACACTCGAGAGGAGTCAGTGGCCCAATCGTCCGCAGTGGTCGAAGTGCTGCGCGCCCTGGTCGAGTACTTCATCGAGAAGCCCGCCACGATGCCGGAGGCCTTCATCAGCGAGCACGACCCGGTTCTGGGGGCAGTCACCTACGTCGGTGGCATGACCGATCAGTTCGCGTTCGACGCCGCCGTCGAGCGTCTCGGCTGGGAACCGAACCGGTTGCCCCGCTCGATCAGCAGGTGAAGAGCGACCACAGCTGCAAGCATCAGGGTCGCAGTCGGGCCGCCAGATCAGGTGGCAGGAGCTTTCCAGCCATCATCAACCGGTGGCCGGCGGTCACCACCAATGCCTGTGCCGCCATCACACCGAGCAGCACCAGGATCTGGGCAGACCCGGCTTGGACGGGTGAGCCGCCGCCCAGCAGCACACCGATGAATGCACCGGGCAGGGTAACCACTCCAACCGTCCTGGTCTGGTCCAGGTTCGGGTACATCGCCTCCGGGGCACTCGGGGCGGCGACCAGGTCAATGGCAGCCGGTCGGTCCAGACCCAGGGACAGGGCAGCCTCGTAGGTCGGGATGTTGGAGCGCAGCTCGGCGAACTGTCGTCGGCCGACGAGGGTGTGTGCCGTCATCGAGTTCCCGACGATGATACCGGCGACCGGGATGATCGAAATGCCCTCCAACGGCACCACACCGACGGAGAAGATCACTGCCAGCACCGGCACCGCCCCCACCGCCATCGTCGCCGCAGCCCACGGCCAGTGGCGGCCCAGGCCGGTGCGCCGGCTGGTGGTGAACACACCGACGGCAAACATCACTGCCACGAATGCAAACGACAGCAGCAGGTGGCTGATCGCGGCAACGATGATCAAGGACACTGCCGACAATTGCACTATTGCACGCAGCGCCGCACCGATCATCGAGCGGTGCAGCCCGAGCCTACCAATCGTTGATGCCGCCACCGCCATGCCCACCAGGAGCACCAGGACCACACCCAATTGCCAGCTCAGTTCTACCGTCACCGAATGACCGTACCGCAGCAGACGATTGCCTCGGCCCGCCTCGGCGGTCAGTAGACTCACCGCCATGGCGGGCCGGATCAACGACGAGGACATTGCACTGGTCCGTGAGCGTGCCCGCATTGACGAGGTGGTGTCTGACCACGTGGCACTGCGCCGGGGCGGCGGCGGCTCACTGAAGGGCCTGTGTCCGTTCCACGACGAGAAAACCCCCAGTTTCCAGGTGACACCGTCGCGCGGCTTCTTCTACTGCTTCGGTTGCGGTGAAGGTGGTGACGTCATCAGCTTCGTCCAGAAGATCGACAACCTGAGCTTCACTGAGGCCGTCCAGCAACTGGCGGACCGCACCGGGGTCCAGCTGCGGATCACTGACACCGGGGCTCCGGGGCCGGAACCCGGGGTGCGGATGCGGGTGCTGGCAGCAAATACTGCGGCCGCCGAGTTCTACATCGGTCAGCTGCCCGGCGCTGAGGCCCTCACCGCACGCCAGTTCCTGGACGGTCGAGGCTTCGATCGGGCTGTGGCGGAGCACTTCTCGATCGGTTACGCACCGCGGGGTGGCCGGGAGCTGCACCAGCACCTCAACCGTCAGGGCTTCAGCGACAAGGAGCTGGTGCGGGCGGGTTTGATCCGTGACGCCGGCTACGACTTCTTCCAGGGGCGCCTGGTGTGGCCGATCAAGGATTCCGGGTCTCAGGTGCTGGGCTTCGGGGCCCGTCGTCTGTACGACACCGATCGGATGCCCGCCAAGTACCTCAACACGCCCGAGACCCCGGTGTACAAGAAATCGCAGGTGCTGTACGGGCTCGACCTGGCGCGGCAGGCGATCGGCAAGAAGTCCCAGGCGGTGGTCGTCGAAGGCTACACCGACGTGATGGCCGCGCACCTGTCCGGCGTGGACACTGCGGTGGCCAGCTGTGGCACCGCATTCGGTGAGGACCATGCCAGGATGCTGCAACGCCTGATGGGAAACCATGACGCATTCAACGGTGAGGTGATCTTCACCTTTGACGGTGATGCCGCTGGACAGAAGGCCGCACTGAGGGTGTTCGAAGGGGACAAGAACTTCATCTCACAGACCTATGTGGCGGTGGAACCCAGCGGTCTCGACCCGTGCGACCTGCGGCTGGAACACGGCGACGCCGCGGTGCGCGAGCTGGTGGGACGCCGGGTCCCGTTGTACCGCTTCGTGATGGCGAACGTGTTGGCCCAGCATGATCTTGATCGCGCAGACTCCCGGTTGGCTGCGTTGCGCCAGGCCGCTCCATTGATCGACAGCATCCGTGATTCCTCTCTGGTGACCGGCTACGTCCGCGAGCTGGCAGGCATGTTGGGCATGGACGTCGATGAGGTGCGAGCTGAGGTGTCCCGGTCGGCACGCCAGCACAACAGCCACCGCAGCGCCCCCCGCGCGCCCTCCTCGGCGCCGGTCGAGCAGGACACCGAGCATCCCGATTCGTTGCCGTGGCCTGCGGCGGAGGATCGTGCGTTGGCGGTGGAGCGGGGCACCCTGAAACTGATGCTGCAAGCCCCGACCGTCTTCGACACGTCGTGGAACGGCGTCGAGGCGGAGGACTTCACCCACCCCACCTATCGAGCGATCTTCGAGGCGATCCTGGAGGTGGGCTGGCAGCCGGAGGGCTGGCCGGGACGCGTCCAGGAGGCCACCAGCGACGACACTGCCCGTCAGCTGGAGATAGCGCTGCTGGTCGAAGCGTTGATGCAGGTGCCCGATGAGCGGTACGCGTCGGCGTACACGGCCAGACTCCAGCTGTTGACGGTGCTGAACCGGATCAAGTCGGTCAAGTCCAAGCTGCAACGAACAAATCCGGTTGAGCACACGACGGAGTACAACTCAATGTTCTCCACACTGCTGCACCTCGAGTCACGCCGGAAAGAACTGCAGCAGGAGAGCCTCGGCCTGACTGACGGACCCGAGCGCGGCAACCCTGCTTCGTGAGCCCGTCCGCCGATCGAGTGTTGTCGCTGTGTTGCCGACCCCCAGCTGGTTCAGATGATTGCCAGCCGCCGGAGAGAACAGCAGTCTGATTGGCATGACACCGCTGCAGCTGCCCCCGTACGACCTCCAGCCGGGTGAGGACCTGCAGCTCGCTGCGGAGGTGGAGGTGGGCGTGCTCGCAGCCGAAGCACTGAACGCCGCGGCGGAGTGCGAGTCCGAGGCCCCCGACACTGGAGTCGGCGAGGGATCCCACGATGACCTGGAGGTGTTGGTCCGTCGAGGACGGGACGCTTGGCACCGCATGTACAAGTCCAACCTGCGGCTGGTGCAGTTGTTGGCAGCCCGCGCCGCCGAGCGCTCCGGAGTGGACGCCGATGATCTGCTGCAGGAGGGTTTCCGGGCGCTGGGTGTGGCCATACAGCGCTTCGACCACACTCGCGGAGTGCGGTTCTCCACCATGGCATGGAGCCACGTCGGTGGGGAGCTCAACCGTTACGTGATGATGGAGATGGGTGGCGGTTCGTTGGAGATGGCCCGGTCCAGCAAGAGGGTTCGGGATCTTCAGGAGCATTTGGCAACCTCACGGCAGCGGGAGGTGCAGCCAGCTGAGGTGGCGGCCCTGGTGGGACGGTCGACGTCCTGGGTCAGGTACCGGCTGGAGGCCGGCTGCCGGCTGGAGACGTCGACGCCGACCCTCGAATCCGTCTCGGCGGACCCCGTGGCCGACGCGGTGCTGTCCGATCCGGGGTCCGGACCGCCGTGGTGGCTGGGGATGCTCGACGAACGCAGCACCAGAGTGGTGGAACTGCGCTACGGGCTGTCCGGCCAGACAGCCCTGTCGGTGGACGAGACCGCGCATCGAATGAATTGCAGCCCGGGGCAGGTCCGCCGCATCGAAGCCAGGGCGAAGGCTGCCGTGCGAGCTGAACTGAACGGTGAACCGCCAGCAGCCGCATGAAGGGCCTGCCACTGTGCTGGGTCCACAGCAGAACTTTGGCACACTGGCTGAATGGCCTTCCTGCGACGCAACCAGCACCATGTCGATGTGAACCGTGAATTGTCGAGCGCCCATCCGGAGCTGGGATCGGTTCTGGCGACCAGCGTCGGTGACGACGGCGAGGTCGCGGTCGCGACCGACTGCGAGTTGGCGGTGCGACGAAACGACGGCTGGGCTGTCCATCCATGGTCGGAGATCCTGGGCGGAGGGTGGATCGCCGAGGAGAACGAGCTGCACTGGAGGTTGCTGGACGGCTCGCGGCACACAGTGGCCCTTCAGGACCCCGCGCGGGTGCCGGAGGTGTTCCGGGAACGGGTCCAGGCCAGCATTGTCCTGGAACAGCGCGTGGCGACACCGGGGGGCAATGTCATCATCTCCGCTCGAAGGGACCCTGGTGGCCGGGCCGGACGCACGGTGTGGCATGCCTTGCCAGTCGGGCGGACCGAGCTCAGCGAGCCGGCCACGAAGGCGGCGGTGGCGGCGGCAATCGAAGAGCTGCAGCTCGATTACGGGTTGTAGCACCGCTTCTGCTAGCGTGGGTTTCCGCGTAGCGCGGTCCCCTGTAGCTCAATTGGCAGAGCATCTGACTGTTAATCAGAGGGTTACTGGTTCGAGTCCAGTCGGGGGAGCTCATCAACAAGTTCCTCATCACAGTCGCTCGGGCAACGAGGCCGGAGAGATGTCAGCGCTTCGTAAGAACTTTGTCATTGCAGCGTGGGCGCGCGCTTGCGAGAGTTTTCACATGCGACTCATCCACCGGACCAGCCGTGCCGCAACACTGACTGCCATGCTGCTGGTGCTGGTCGGATCTGACCAGATCGCGTCGAGCATCGTCTGATGCTGGCACTGCTCGGGGCCCTGGTGGCGGGGTTGCTGACCACTCTGGCTCCGTGCGTGTTGCCACTGCTTCCCGTGATCGTGGGCGGGTCACTCCAGAGCGGGACGGGCGATCGGCGTTCGGGATTGCGGCGGGCCCTTCTGGTGACCGGGGGATTGGCGGTGTCGGTGATCGTATTCACCTTGCTGCTGAAAGCGTCCACCCTGCTGATCGACATCTCACCGAGCGCATGGCGCTGGGCAGCCGGGGGACTGCTCATCGTGTTGGGAATGATGAGCGTGTTCCCCACCCTGTGGGAAGCGCTCAGCCGCCGATTTTCGCTGCAGCAGCACTCATCGGCCCGTCTCGCATCCGCACGGCAACGAGGTGGGCCACTGGGCGCCGTGATCACCGGAGCTGCGCTCGGTCCGGTGTTCTCCTCCTGCAGCCCGATGTACGGCTACGTGGTGGTGACTGTGCTGCCGTCGTCACCGCTTCGGGGGCTGTTGCTGCTGGGAGCCTACGTGCTGGGCCTGTCCGGCGCCCTGCTGGCGGTTTCGGTTTTCGGTCAGGCTGTCATCCGACGCGTTGGCTGGTTGGCTGATGCCGACGGCTTGTTCCGCAAGGTGCTGGGTGTCATCTTCGTGCTGGTGGGTGTCGCAGTCATCATGGGCTGGGACCAGCAACTGCAGACCTGGCTGATCGAGTACTCACCGATCCGCCCCTGGGAGTTGGACGGAGGCTTCATCCCGGAGTGATCACCGGACTGCTCTGACGAGGTAGGCGCATCGTGAACGAGCAGCCCTCAGCGGTGTTGCGCACCGTCACGCTCCCCTCGTGGGAGTCCATCACCTCGTGCACCACGGACAGCCCCAGCCCGGCACCGACGTCTGCGGCTGGCGTGCGGGCGGCAGTTCCTCGCCAACCGGCATCGAACAGGTGCTCGAAATCTTCGCTGGCGATGCCGCCACACTGGTCGTCAACCCGAACCCAGACGTCAGAGTCGTCACCCGCGGCGGTGATCCGGATGCGGCCGTGATCGGGAGTGTGCCGGACGGCGTTGCTGGTCATGTTTTGCAGGGCGCGCGCCAGCGCGGCCCCATCACCCAGTGTGTGCAGCTCCCGATCGGAGGAGCCTTCAACGATGATCCCGCGACGCTCCGCCAAGGCCGACGCGGACACCATCGCATCGGACGCGAGATCGTGCATGTCAATGATTTCGTTCCCGCCACGCTCCGCGGTGGATTGAAGTCGGGACAATTCGAGCAGGTCCTGGATCATCCGGTCCAGCCGGTCCACCTCCGAGCGGATGCGGCGCAGGTAGTCCCCGTTGTCGAGCGCCAGTCCGTCCTCCAACGACTCCGACATCGCACGAATACCGGCCAGCGGGGTGCGGAGATCATGGGACACTCCCGTCACCAGGTCGCGCCGGGCCCGTTCGATCTCGACGGTCGCCTGCAGCCGTGCCTGTTGCTGGGCGGCGTTCTGGGTGAGTGAGCGCACCATCTGCGACATGCCCCAGCCCAGACCGAGGGCCACCGTCACGGCCGCCACCAGTATGTACATCAACAAAGCGAAGTCGTGCTCGTTCAGAAACATCGCCCGCGCGGTGAGCCACACCGCCAATGCCACGGCGGCGACCAGCACCACCGGCGCCAGCGCCACCGCCCAACTGACCGATCGACGACCCAACGTCCTGACCGCTATCACTCCCAGAACGCCCGCTGCGGCGACGGTACCGGCCGCCAGCGCAATAGCCTCCCACTCAGGAGCCATCAGAGTCCCATCGATATCCGGCACCCCACACCGTGACCAGGCGCCGCGGCCGTGCCGGATCAGTTTCCACCTTGCTGCGCAGTCGCCGGACATGGACAGTGACGGTGGATTCGTCGCCGTATTCCCAGCCCCAGACCGTGGACAGCAGATCCTGCCGCGACCAGACCGCGCCCGGGCTGGCGAGGAAGTGGGCCAGCAAGTCGAACTCTCGTGCCGTCAGCAACATCGTCGTCGTCCCGCGACGGGCGATCCGGGACCGGGTGTCCACCGTGATGTCACCGTCGGTGAGCAGCGTGATCGCCGGTTCAGGCTCGATGTCGCCGGAACCAGTGGCTGAGCGACGCAGCAATGCCTGCACCCGCAACACGATCTCGCGGTTGCTGAAGGGTTTGGTGACGTAGTCATCGGCACCCATCTGCAGGCCGAGGATGCGGTCCTCCTCGGCTCCCTTCGCGGTCAGCATCATCACTGCGAGGGTGCCATTGCGGGACCGCAGCTGGCGGAACACTTCCAGACCGTCCATCCCGGGCAACATCAGGTCCAGCACCACCACGTCTGCCGGTTGGGCGTCGAACTTCGCCAGACCGCCCAAACCGTCCGCAGCGTTCTGGACGTCCAGACCGGCTGCCAGCAGATAGCTGCACAGCACCTCACGGACCGTGGGATCGTCCTCAATCACCAGCACCCGGTCCATCCGACCAGTCTAGGGTCCCGCCCGGTGTGAACCACGGGTGACACCTTTCGATTCGGTGACGAACAGCGTCCAGATGTGTGTCCCTGCTCCACTAGGCTGATCCACGAAACCGGTGTGGTCCCGACAGGGCGGCCACCGAGAGCTGGGAGTTACTGTGGATCGCGAAGTGATCAATTCGTCCGTGCCGTCCCATTGGTACAACCTGAATGCGGACTTCCCGGAACCGTTGCCCCCGGCGCTGCACCCCGGCACCAGGGAACCCCTCGGACCGGAAGACTTGGCGCCGCTCTTCCCGATGGCATTGATCATGCAGGAGGTCAGCACCGAACGCTACATCGAGATTCCGGACGAGGTGCGCTCCATCTACGCCAAGTGGCGTCCCTCGCCGTTGCTGCGTGCGCGTCGGCTGGAACAGGCACTGGGCACGGAGGCGAGGATCTACTACAAGTACGAAGGCGTCAGCCCGGCGGGCTCACACAAGCCCAACACCGCCATCCCGCAGGCCTGGTACAACCGCGAGGAGGGCATCACCCGACTCACGACCGAGACCGGCGCTGGCCAGTGGGGTGCCTCGTTGGCCCTTGCCTGTGCGCTGCTGGGTATGACCTGCGAGGTGTGGCAGGTGCGTTCGTCCTATGACTCCAAGCCCTACCGCCGCCAGCAGATGGAAGTCTACGGTTCGGCGTGCCATCCCTCGCCGAGTGACCTCACCGAATCGGGACGCGCCATGTTGGCGAAGGATCCTGACACCCCCGGGTCATTGGGCATGGCCATCAGTGAAGCGGTCGAGGTGGCCGCGAACGATCCCCAGGCTCACTATTCGCTGGGCAGCGTGCTGAACCACGTGATGTTGCACCAGAGCGTGATCGGCCAGGAGTTGTTGGTCCAGCTCGAAACCGCAGGCGAGGCACAGGCCGACATGGTCTTCGGTTGTGTGGGGGGCGGCTCGAACCTCGGCGGACTGTCCTTCCCCCTGATCGGGCAGAACCTCCGCGAGGGGACGACCACTGAAGTGGTCGCCTGTGAGCCGTCCGCGTGTCCGACCATCACTGAAGGCGAATACCGCTACGACTTCGGCGACGTCGCAGGGCTCACCCCGCTGCTGAAGATGCACACTCTCGGCTCTGACTTCGTGCCCCCGCCGATCCACGCGGGTGGGCTGCGCTACCACGGCATGGCCCCGATGGTCTCGCACGCGGTGAACCTCGGTTTGATGTCGGCGATCGCCGTCGACCAGGATGACGCGTTCGCCGCGGGTGTCCAGTTCGCCCGCACCGAGGGCATCATCCCTGCCCCGGAGTCCACCCATGCTGTTGCGGGTGCCGTCGAGTACGCCAAGCGGGCAGCTGCCGATGAGGTGATCGTGATCGGTCTCTCCGGCAACGGTGTGCTGGATCTGCCGGCCTACCAGGGATACACCGGCTGAGGCCCCTGGTTCGGACCCTGGTCAGGAGTTGTCGGGTCGGGCCTCGTCCAGGTCGTTGAGGAACTTGTCCGCCCAGCGTTCGATGGTGTGGGTGCCCACCTGACGGCGCAGGCTGCGCATCCGCTTGCGCCGGGTCGCCAAGTCGTCGGTCGCGGCGCGTACCACCTGTTCCTTCAGCCCGTCGGTGTCATAGGGATTCACCAGGTAGGCCTGCTTGAGTTCCTCAGCCGCGCCGGCGAACTCGCTCAGCACCAGGGCTCCGTCGTCAGAGCCGTGGCAGGCCAGGTACTCCTTGGCGACCAGGTTCATCCCGTCGCGCAAGGGCGTGACCACCATCACGTCAGCGGCCCGATACATCGCGGCGAGTTCGGCGCGTGGGTAGGAGGCGTTTCGGTACTCGACCACCGGATTGCCCATCCGCCCGGCATGGGAGTTGATCCGACCGATCATCAGGTCGATGTCGTCGCGCAGCTTGCGATACTCGTCAACACGCTCCCGTGAGGGGGTGGCGACCTGGATGAAGACGCATTCCTTCGGATCGAGATCCCCATTCTCGAACATTTCCCCGAACGCCTTGACGCGCTGGCGCAGCCCCTTGGTGTAGTCGAGCCGGTCCACCCCGAGAAAGAGCGTCTTCGGGTTTCCGAGATCGCGACGCAGTTGCTTCGCTGCTTCGGCGACCTCCGGTTGCTCGGCCATCTCCCTGAAGCTGGCCGTGTCGATCGAGATGGGGTAGGCCCGTGCCCTGACGATGCGGCCATCCTCGGCCCGGACCGTATC
>JAGXHS010000172.1 GCA_024636075.1 Propionibacteriaceae bacterium | reverse complement strand
CCATCGAAGCTCTCGTCGAGCGCGGGGGTCCCCTGGTGGCGATCCTGTGGGGTCGCGACGCCCAGTCGCTGATACCCATGCTCGGTGACGTGCCGGTCGTGGCCAGCCCGCATCCATCTCTCCTGCCGGCTCATGCCGGTTTCCTCGGCTCGAAACCGTTCAGCCGTACCAACGCCCTGCTCGCGGAGCAGTCCGCCGCCCCGATCGACTGGCGACTGGACGACTGACCGCCTCGAACCCTGGGGACCGACACCTCGCAACCGACACGTCGGCTGCCCGTCAACCCGTCACGCTGGCGTCCGGTGGTGACGCCGCAGCCCGGGCAGTAGCGGGACGAGCGGACACAAGCGTGACGCCGCCCGCGGCCGGTGCCGGAACGTGCCCTTCGAGGAGCGAGGTACGCTCAAAAGCAACCGACGACGGAGACGAGATACCACCGGCACGGCCCGACATGGCAGTGGCTGGTGACCAAGATGTGCCGACGAAGTTTGGCTGAGAAGGAGTTCTGATGGGTATGTTCGGACTGTTCAGTAGGACCGTGGACGCGGAGCACGCACTGCCGGGACGCGACCAACCCGTTTTGGACATGCCCCAGCAACACCGGGTGTTCGGAGAACCGCTCGACAAGAAGTACCCGGATTCCGAGATCGCCTACCTGGCCGCTGGCTGCTTCTGGGGGGTCGAGAAGTTGTACTGGCAACTGGACGGCGTGCTGTCCACTGCGGCCGGATACACCGGCGGCCAGACCAGGAATCCCACCTACAAAGAGGTCTGCAGTGGGCGGACAGGCCACGCGGAGGCAGTCCGAGTCGTCTTCGACCCCCACCGGATCAGCTACGCCGATCTACTGCGGGTGTTCTTCGAGAATCACGACCCGACTCAACGGAACAGGCAGGGCAACGACGTCGGCACCCAGTACCGCTCAGCCATCTATCCGATCGACGACCTGCAGGCGGCCACCGCGATGGCGGTCCGAGACGACTTCCAGAAGGCGCTGACCGAGGCCGGCTACTCGGAGATCACCACCGACATCCGACCGGCCGGTGACTGGTTCTACGCCGAGGGCTACCACCAGCAATACCTGGACGCCAACCCAGGGGGCTACTGTCCGGTGCACGCAACTGGGGTGACCTGCAATCCCTCGTAGCGCTGTGAGCTTCATGTCCCTCAACGTGCCGGTTGTCACTCAGCTGCGGACAGCCTCGAGCAGTTCCTCCAGCTTTGCTGGCGTCAGCGTGGCCGGGGCCAGGAGGGTTACCTTGACCAGCGGCATGCTGCGGTAGAAGGCTGCTTCCGACTCATCACCGGCGTTCTCCAGGAACGGTGTCATCACCGGTTCCAAGACGTCCCGGCCGAGCGGATGGTCGAGCCATTCCTGCACTGTTGAGTGCGCGTGCAGGGGAAGGAAGACCTGCGGTGCCTCCACCTGGACGGCTTGATGGAGTCGTAGGTCGCGCGACGATTCGCCGACCCAGATGTCGACCTCGCCGGGTTCCACCTGCCAGGAATGCAAACCGGTGTCCCAGTAGGAGAGGTCTCGCCGGTCAAGCGCGAAGCTGATCTTGCGCTACTCACCGGGCTGCAGTTCTGCGGTGGTGAAGCCACGGAGCTCTCTCGGCACCCGCGACACTGTGGCGTTGGGGAAGCCGATGTACAGCTGCGGAACCGCTGTGCCAGTCGCGTCACCTGAGTTCGTCACCGTGCAGGTGATGGTGCACACCGTGTCGTCCTGGGGGGTGTCAGCGGTGATTGCGGTCGCAGACACCTCAAGCGAACCGTAGTCAAAGGTGGTGTAGGTGAGTCCGTGACCGAACGGGTAGGCGACCTCGACATCCATGGCATCCAGACCGCGGTAGCCGATGTGAGGACCCTCGCCATAGCGCACGACCCCTCGCTCGCCGGGGAAATTCAACTGGGCGGGCACATCCTGGATGTTCAGGGCGATCGACTCGGCGAGTCGACCGCTGGGGCTGACCTGGCCGAGCAGCAGCTCTGCTGCAGCGCTGCCGCCCGCCTGGCCGCCCAGCCACAGCTCGAGCACAGCGTCAGCGGAGTCCTGCCAGTCCGCGATGGTCGTAGCAGCGCCGTTGGAGAGCGTCACGATCACGGACGAGGCCACCGCACCGACCGCAGCAATCAGATCGCGGTGACTCTGCGGAAGCGACATGTGTTCGCGGTCATAGCCCTCTGATTCCTCGATGGCGGGTAGCCCGCAGAACACCACTGCGGTCTTGCCACGGGCAAGTTCGACCGCCTCCGAACGCAGCTGTTCGTCGGTACGGTCCTGCCCAGGTTCGCCGGCAGCCTCCGCCAGCAGGTACCCCGGCGCGAACTCCACCTCATGATGGGACCGCAGCGCATCCAGTGCGTTGTCGAGCTGTGTGGGGTTCACCTGAGAGGAGCCGGCACCTTGGTAGCGGGGGGTGCGCGCCATCTCGCCGATCACGACCACGTCGTTAAGCGACGTCAGCGGAAGAGCGGCGTTCGCGTTCTTGAGCAGCACCGCGGCCCGGGTGGCCGCCTCGCGAGCGAGCGTATGGTGGTCCGCAGCCGAGAAATCACCGGGTTCGGCCACCGCGGGCATCGTCCTTGCCAAGAGGGTGAGAAGATTGACCACGGCGGCATCCAGATCAGCCTCGGGCAGCCGACCGTCGCGCACCGCGTCGAGGACCCGCTGGTCGTTGACTCCCCACGAGCCCGGCATCTCCAGATCGAGCCCTGCGGCAACCCCGGCGACTCTGTCCTCCACTGCTCCCCAATCGGACATCACCAAGCCGTCGAAGCCCCACTCGTCACGAAGCACCCTCGTCAACAACCACGGATGCTCCGAGCCGAAGGTGCCGTTGATCTTGTTGTAGGCGCACATCACGGTCAGTGGCCGTGCCTGTTTCACCACACGCTCGAAGGCAGGCAAGTAGATCTCACGCAGCGTGCGCTCGTCCACCTGCGCATCGACGCGCATCCGGTCGGTTTCCTGATTGTTGACCGCGAAGTGCTTGAGTGAGGTGCCCACGCCCTGGCTCTGCACCCCCTCGACCAGTGCTGCAGCGAGTTCACCCGCCAGCCGGGGATCTTCGGAGAAGTACTCGAAGTTACGCCCGCACAGTGGTGAACGTTTCATGTTCACGCCCGGGCCGAGCAGCACAGCCACCTCGTTGGATCGGGTCTCGACCCCGAGCGCCTCGCCCACGCGTCGAAGCAGCGAGGTGTCCCACGTGGACCCCAGGCCAACTGCGGACGGGAAGCAGGTGGCCGGCACCGATTCACTCGCTCCGAGGTGATCGCTGTGCCCGGCCTGCTTACGCAGTCCGTGCGGCCCGTCAGTGACCATCACCGCGTCGATACCGAGCCGCTCCACCGGTTGCGTGTGCCAGAAATCCGACCCGGAACACAGTGACGCCTTCTCCTCCAAAGTCAGCTGTGCCAGCAGATCTTCGATGTCGGCTTCGTGGATGATCTTCATTGGTCCTCCAGATTGGTCAGAGGGCGTCTACGGCCCTGTTCGTAGGAAATTCTTGCGGGCAGTGTCAGCGATCCGATTCATCATGCAGCTGTGGAGAGCACCCGTTGACCTCTCTCATCGTCTCGACGTGCCCGGCTGAACGGGAAGGCGCCGCCGGGTTGGTGACGCGTCGTTGCGACCGACAGGTTCAGCCTGACGAGCGTGGTATCGCCCTGACCCCTTTCGCGGCAAGCCAACCGGAGCTTCCGCTCAGGGTGAACCCGGGCGACAGCCAGGGCGCAGCGTGGCCGACGCCCATGGCTCTGGTTCAGGCAGCCTCGGTGATGCGATCGAGCGCTGACTCCCAGTGGGAGACCAGCCAATCGACGTCGGCGGTCTCGTCGAGATGGTCGTGCACGATTTCAAGCTCCGTCGAGTCGGAGTCACTCTCGCGCAAATGCAGATCCACCAGTGTGGCTGGGGCACCCTCCTGTTTGTGCCAGGAGAACCTGATCTGCTGCAGGGGATGGAAACTGCGGGTGACACCATGGGTGCCGTCCTGGGCTTGCCACCTGTGGCCCTTGCCCCCGAGCCGACCACCCGGGCCGAGCAGGGCTTCGGCGCCGTCATCGGTCATCAGGACTTTCCATACATCCTTGAGTGGCTGGGACACCTGCCGTCTCACGACGACGGTGTCCTTGGTCTCGCCAGCGGCCTCACTCATGGCCAGTTCCGACATAGGGACCTCAATTCAGTTCAGAGCTGCGACCCGGTGAAGGGACGCCTTGGTTCGACAATAGTCCTGTGCTGGGATCATCGGAGGGGCTGAGCGACAACGCTCAACCAATTCGCAGCGAACACGCCGAGGGGCGCACCATACCTCAGCGCTACCCTAGGAAGCATGCCTGTTCCTCGGTCGGTGCGCTACCACGCAGCCCTCGGGGTGACTGTGCTGATGGTGCTGACCGCCTGCGCGTCCACCTCCGACATAGCGACGCAGCCCACCTCCCCGGCGCCTGTCTCGTCCCCCTCACCGACGCCGAGCAGCGGAGCGATGATGCCTGCAGGTCGTGCCCGCGCCGTGGTGGCGGCGCTGATGGAGCGCGCCGGTTCAGATCGCGCCATCAAACTGAAGATCACCGCCAACACTGCCCAGGTCAGCGTTGTGAGGAATGGACAAGCCGTCACCTGGGCTTGGCAGGACGGCCGGTACCAGCAGGTGCCAAGTGACATCAAGTACCTCGAACAGTCCGAGTTCGATCCGCTGAGTTATGCGATCGGCGACCCGAAGACCCTTTTCAGTCGGGCAGCCAACATCTCCGGCTCCATCGACGAGCAGCAGCTGCAGATCGTGGAATACAACCAAGGCATCGTGCTGATGACCGTCACCACCAACCCTGAATCCCAGACGGTGTTCTTCCGCAAGGACGGCACCCTGATCAACCGGATCGACTTCGATACTCCCAGCGGCCTCAAGGAGGCACTGCAGGACACGCTGCTGGGCGCGACTCAGGTGCTGGCGCTAGGCATCGACTCAACGGGATTCTGGGTCGATGTACCTGGCACTGAAACCGACGTGGTGGAACGCCGCACCCGACCCACTTCGCTGCCCATCTGGAGGGCGGCCCGCCGTCTGGACTCCAACCTGAAACCCTTCGATCCGACGGTGCTGACGCCGGCATTGCTGTCGGCGCGCATCGCGGAGGCACGCGAGCAACTGTCGCTCAGCAGCGACGACCCGATCAGTCTGAGCGTTGATCGTCGCGACGGATTCGCCGCTCCGTTGCTGCGATTCGAATCCGGGGGACGGCTGTTGGTGCTGACGCTCAACGGCGTCGACGTCACCAAGGCAGTCAGTTGATCAGCCGCCGAGGCTGTCGGTGGCGAAGGTGTCGCACTGCGCGGGGTCACCGGAATTGAATCCCTTGGCCACCCAGTACTTGCGCATGGCCGATGACCCGTGGGTCCAGTTCCGGGGTTCACCTGTCCCTCTGACCTGCTCTGGATCCGGTCGTCGCCAACAGCTGCGGCAGCATCGGTGATCCTTTCCAGGTCCTGCTGGGTGACGTCTTCAATGACGTCATGGTTGTTGGTGACCGCCCAACTTGGACCAGGCACCACCCAGAGATCAATTCTCGCCACGTCTGGACGCGGCCGAAGCTGATCGGCTCGCCCCAACGGGCACAATGCCCTGCCCGCTTG
>JAGXHS010000171.1 GCA_024636075.1 Propionibacteriaceae bacterium | reverse complement strand
CCGTGCGGCCTCGTCGGCCCGCCCGAGCGCTTCCTCCTTGCGCGCTGTGAGTCGTTCCAGTTCGTCATCGGCGGCCTCGGTCCGGCTACGGGCGGAATTGGCCTGTCCGGTCAGCCGGGCCAGGCCTTCGCGCCGGTCCGCGATCGCCCGCAGCTGGGCGGCGTGCTTCTGTTCGGCTCCCTGGTGCGCCCGTTCGGCATCTGCCCGTGCTGCGGACGCCTCGTCGAGGGCGGCACGCCGCTGGCGGATCTCGTCGTCGAGCGCCGTCACTGCAGCGCTGATATCACCGGCCTCGCGCTCCAGATGCTCAGGGTCCCTCCCCTGTCGCTGGGGGTCGGGCTGGGCGTCGGCGTACCGCATCCGCTCGGCCGCAATCGACATGGTGGTCGAGACCTGTTCCCTCAGACCCGCCAGCTCGTACCAGGTGTCCTGGGCGCGTCGCTGGCGAGGATTGGCGGCGGCGATCGCCCCCTCTGCGGCTTCCTCTGCCTGCTGTGCTTCGCGAAGCGCAACCTCGGCCAGTTGCCTGGCCTGCTGCAGCTCCGCCTCGTCCGCCAGGTCGCTCTCCAGTGCCAGGTTCACCTGGGTGAGGTCATCGGCCAACAGCCGCGCCTTCGCGTCGCGCAGTTCCGCCTGGATCACCGCTGCCCGCCGCGCGACCGATGCCTGACGCCCGAGGGGCTTCAGCAGGCGCCTGATCTCTGTGATCAGGTCCTGCAGCCGGTCGAGATTCTGCTGGGTACTCTCCAGCTTCCGGGCCGCCTTCTCCTTGCGCTTCCGGTGTTTCAGGACGCCGGCGGCCTCTTCGATCAGTCCTCGCCGAATCTCCGGCGTCGCCTGCAGGATGGTGTCCAACTGTCCCTGCGAGACGACGACGTGCATCTCGCGTCCGATGCCGGAATCGCTGAGCAGCTCCTGAACGTCCAGTAACCGCGCCGAATGGCCGTTGATGGCGTACTCCGACCCACCGCTGCGGAACATGGTGCGCGAAATGGTGACTTCGGTGTACTCGATCGGCAGCGCACCGTCGGAATTGTCGATGGTGAGCACCACCTCGGCACGCCCCAACGGCGCCCGGCCAGCGGTACCGGCGAAGATGACGTCTTCCATTTTCCCGCCGCGCAGGCTCTTGGCTCCCTGCTCGCCCATCACCCAGCTCAGGGCATCCACAACGTTCGACTTGCCCGAACCGTTGGGCCCCACCACACAGGTGATGCCCGGTTCGAAGTTCAACGTGGTGGCCGAGGCGAAGGACTTGAAACCGCGAACCTGCAGACTCTTCAGATACATGCTCTCAGCGCCCGTCGCCCGAGGTGGCGACCCGGCGGGAGCTGCGCACCGCACGGAATGTCCAGACCTTGTTCACCACGAAGTTGATCGGCATGGTGAGCACGATCGCGATCAGCTGTGCCCAGTACTCCCGAGAGTGCAGCCCGCTGTCCTCATTGAAGGTGGGGCTCGGCAGGTAGACCGGCGAGGTCGGGTTGGTCAGCGCAATCTTGAGCGCCCATCCCGCCAACGCCGCGACGCTGCCCACCGCCAGGAACGGCCAGAACTCGGCAGCCCAGCGGGCATGTCCGGCGCTGCGGAAGGTCCAGGAGCGGTTCAGCTGGAAGTTCCAGGTGTTCGCGACCAGGAAGGCCAGCAACCAGACCAGCGAGGTGAAACGAAAGTTGAACGGGGTGCCGGGGAATCCGAACAGGATGTTCTGGGCGTTGCGGGGGCCGCCGTTCGCCAGGTTCAGCATGACCGCCACCGCCATGTTGACCACGAACCCGGAGCCACCGACCAGCCCGAACTTGGCCAACTGGATCAGGTTGCGGGCGAGTCTCGACGTGGCACGCCCAGTGGCGGGACTGCCGGTCGACGATCTGGGGGCTGGTCTGGCGCTGGTCACTATGGTTTGCAGCCTAGCGTCGCATCCTGCCCGTTCGGCGGAGCAACCTGCCTTGGCAACCGTTGACACCGGGGGCAGCGGAAGGATGAGCGGTTCATGAACCTGTCCCGCACGATGCTTCGGCCACAGCGATGACAGGGCAAGTCCTCGCGCCCGTACACGTCGAGGTGCCTGGCGAAGTAGCCCGAGCTGCCGTTGACGTTGACGTAGAGCGCATCGAATGAGGTGCCCCCTTGCTCCAGTGCTTCGGCCATCACCTGCCGAGAGGTGCGCAGGACGCCGGCGGCCTTGCGCCCGCCCAGCGCATGGCACGGGGTGTCGCCGTGCAGTCTGCTGCGCCACAAGGTCTCGTCGGCGTAGATGTTGCCGATCCCCGAGACAAGAGTCTGGTTCAACAGGGCGCGCTTCACTGTGCTCCGTCTGCTGACCAGCTCTCGGCCCACGGTCAACGGGTCGAAGTCGTCGTCGAAGGGATCCATCGCGATGTGACCGATCACCCCTGGCAGCTCAGCGCCACCGATGGCCAGTTGCAGGCCACCGAACATGCGTTGGTCGACGAAGCGCAGTTGGTCCCCGTGTGGCTGCAGGTCGAACAGCACCCGGGTGTTGGGCAGCAGCGGATCCTCAGGGCGATTGATCCGGAACTGGCCGCTCATCCCGAGATGGCAGAGCAGTGCATCGCCATCCTCGAAGGGGATCCACAAGTATTTGCCGCGACGCCGTGGTGCATCGAGGACTCGACCACTCAGCAGGCGCGCGAAGTGCTCCGGGCCGAGCGGGTCGTATCGCACGGGTCGTGGGTGCAGCACCGTGACGGAGCCGAAGCTTTTTCCGGCCAAGGCGGTGGCCAGCCCGGAGCGAACCACCTCGACCTCGGGCAGTTCAGGCATCCGTGACGGGACCCGGGCTCACTGCAAGGCTGTGGAACGCCTGTGCGGCGGCCTGCTGCTCCGCCCGCTTCTTGCTGGGGCCGGACCCTTCGCCACTCGGATTTCCGTCGACGACTGCCACGGCGCTGAAGTGACGTTGGTGGTCCGGGCCATCGATGCTGATCAGGTACTCGGGTGGAGCCAACCCCAACTCGGAGCAGCGCTCCTGCAGTGAGGTCTTCCAGTCGAGACCGGCGCCCTTGGCGTCGGCTTCGTCGACGAGGTGATCGAAGAGATGGCGTACGAGCGTCTCGGAGGCCCCGATGCCGCCAGTGAGGAAGACAGCCCCGATCAGGGCTTCCATGGTGTCGGCCAGGATCGAGGTCTTGTCATGTCCACCGGTGCTGATCTCGCCGCGACCCAGCAGGATGTCTGGGCCGATCTCCAGCGATCGGGCGACATCGGCCAGAGCGTGCGAGTTCACGACGGCGGAGCGCAGCTTCGCCAGCCGTCCCTCCGGATATTCGGGGAAGGCGCTGTAGAGATGGCTGGTCACCGTGACACCGAGGACGGCGTCGCCGAGGAACTCGAGACGTTCATTGGTGGGGATGCCACCGTTTTCGTACGAGTAGGACCGATGGGTCAGGGCAAGGTGACGCAGCTGGGCGTCCAAAGTGATGCCCAGCTGCTGTACAACGTCATCGAAGCGGCTCATCGCCGCCGATGCCTCAGGTCTCCAGGACCTGCCGAAGCGCAGAGCGCGGACCGTACTGCCCACAGGAAGGGCAGGCGGTGTGAGGCAGGTGCTTCTCACGGCATGCGGCATTGGCGCAGGTCACCAGAGTGACAACGCTGGCCTTCCACTGCGAACGACGGTGCCGTGTGTTGCTGCGGGACATCCTCCGCTTGGGAACAGCCACGATCTCTCCTTGCTTCACCCGCGGATGCGGGAAATGGTCTTCGGCGAATTCGGCGGAATTCGCTACTGGTCGTCACTCACTGCCACGTCGGCCAGCTGCTGCCACCTGGGATCGATCGGATCCGAGTGGCTGTGGTCGGGAAGCTGGTTCAGGTCAGCCCCGCAGAGGGGACACAACCCGGCGCAGTCCTCACGACACAGTGGCGTGAACGGCAACTCGAGCACCACGGCGTCACGCAGGGCAGGATCGAGATCGATCTGATCGTTCTGCACCCAGCTGGCATCATCGTCCGCTTCCCTGCCCGGGTAGAAGTACAGCTCCTGGATGGTGTAGGACCCTGTGTCCTGCAACCGTTCCAGACAGCGTGCACATTCGCCGACCAATGAGACGGACGCGGTGCCGGTGACCAAGACTCCTTCGACGACGGATTCCAGGCGGAGATCCAGTTCGACGTCGGAACCTTCAGGTACCCCGATCATGTCTATGGCGAGATCCGCCGGCGCAGGCACGATGCGCTGGATCTCCTTCATCCTGCCAGCCTGACGACCCAGCTCATGCACCTCGAGTACGAGGGGCGAACGGGCGTCCAGATGGCGATGGGTGGAGTTCATCGCAACAGTCCCTTCACGCGGCATACCGACAAGGCGTCATGACCGAGGGACAACTCTACCGGTCCGTCAGGCAGCAGCCAAACTCTCAGTCCGGATCGGATTCAGTGGCCACCTTGGCCAGAATGGCCCGGTTCACGTCCTCGGTGACGAAATCGGAGATGTCACCTCCGTGGTGGGCAATTTCGCGCATCATCGAACTGGAGATCGTGCCCCACCGGGGATCAGCGGGCAGGAACACCGACTCGATGCCCGAGATGTGTTTGTTGATGTGCGCCATCTGCAGTTCGTACTCGAAGTCGCCGGCGAACCGCAGACCCCGGACGATGGCATCGCACTCGTACGTCCGGGCGATGTCCACCAGCAGCCCCGTGATCGGCGTCACCTGCACCCCCTGCAGATGGGCGACCGTCTGACGGGCAAGATCCAATCGCTCGGTTGGAGTGAAGAGATGGTTCTTGGTGGAATTCGCACCCACCGCGATCACCACTTCGCCGAAGATCTGCTGGCAGCGAAGGACGAGGTCCAGGTGCCCGCGGGTGATCGGGTCGAAAGAACCGGAGATGATGACCCGCATCCTCACCCCTTTCCTTCGTCGTCGGCCTCAGTCCACCTGACAGTAGTGCACGCTGGTCGATCCGTAGTCTTTCCGCCAGCCCTCGGCGCCCCCCGGAAAGTGCGGCACCGGGCTGCGGCTTGATCGCTCCACCACGATCAGCGCGTCGGGCGCCAACCAACCATTGGTGGCCAACGAGCCCAGCAGGTTGCTCAGCTCATCCTCGGCGAGGTCGTAGGGCGGGTCCGCCCACACCACGTCATGGGCAGCGGTTGCCGGTTGGGCGCAGAATCTCTTCACGGTGTTCTCCACGATCTGCACAGGGAGTCGCGCGGCGGTGGCGTTGCCGCGGATCACCTGGACCGCCTTGCGATGCGATTCCACCAATGTGACCTGATCGGCACCCCGACTCGACGCCTCCAGTCCCACGGCGCCGGAGCCGGCGAACAGGTCGAGGAAGCGCAACCCGGCAAGTTGCTCACCCGTCGCGACATCGACGCTGCCGTTCCACGCCACCACGCTGGAGAACAGCGCTTCGCGCACCCGATCAGCGGTGGGACGGGTGTTGTCACCGGAGGGCGTCGCGAGGCGAGTGCCCTTCGCTCGTCCAGCGATGATCCGTGTCATGTGAGCACACCCTATGCGAGCGCGGTCGCCGCCGAGTTGATCCTGACTTCCGTGTCACGGATCACCGCCCGGTGGTACACAATGGAGCCATGGCTGACATCGACAACCCGATCACATCCATCGAAGAGGACAGCTGCTGGGGCTATCTGGCCAGCCAGCAGGTGGGTCGCTTGGTGACCTGCGCCGAAGGGCATCCCGAGGTCTTCCCGGTGAATTTCGTGCTCGACGGAGAATCCGTCGTCTTCCGTACCGCCGAGGGCAGCAAGCTGGGGTACCTGACGCTCAACAACAACGTCGCCTTCGAGGTGGACGGCTGGACCGTTGATGGCGGCTGGAGTGTCGTGGTGAAGGGCTCTGCGGAGAAGATCACCAGAAGCGACGAGTTGGCCCGGGCTTACAAGATGCCGCTGTTGCCGTGGGTGCCGACCAGCAAGCCGATCTACGTCCGGATCATGGGCGACACGGTCACGGGTCGGCAGTTCTACTTCGGCCCTGAGCCGAAGTCCAAGGAATGAACAGCTCAGCTCTTCTCCAGCCAGTCCCCTGCCGCAAGCAGTTCAGCCTGGGTGACGTAATCGCCGAGATTCCCGTCGGCGCGCTGTGGATCCGCCTGCACCAGATCTTCGGCGATGCTGCGCGACAGTATGATCTCGTCGCGGTGTTCCAACACCCTCAGCAGCCGCAACGCGGATCGGGACCCTGACTGACTCACTCCGAGCACGTTGCCTTCGCGGCGCTGCTCGAGATCCAGCTCGGCCAGCTCGAAGCCGTCGGTCGTGCTCGCCACGGCTGCCAGTCGCTCGCGCGCAGCGGAGCCCGGTTCGGCTGAACTGACCAGCAGGCACAACCCTGGCTTGTTCCCCCGACCCACCCTTCCCCGTAGCTGGTGCAGCTGCGAGATGCCGAACCGATCGGCGTCCAGGATCACCATCACCGTCGCGTTGGGCACATCGACGCCGACCTCGATGACTGTCGTGGAGACCAGCACGTCGATCTCACCGGCAACGAACCCCGCCATCACGGCTGCCTTCTGCTCGGTATCCATCCGGCCGTGCAGCGACGCGAGCCGCAGACCGGCGAGTGCTCCGGCACCGAGATACTCGAGAGTCTGTTCAACCGTGGCACTCTGCTGGGCTTCGTCGCTGGTGACGGTCGTCTGGTCATCGTCGCTGGCTGTGATCCGTGGACACACCACGAAGGTCTGGCTGCCTGCGTCGGCCTCTTCCCGAATTCGTTGCCAGGCGCGATCGAGCCAGTCGGGTTGGCTGAGCGGATCGATCAGATGTGTCCGGGTGGCAGGGCGGTTGCCCGGCACCTCGATCAGGCTGGACACCTCGAGATCGCCGAACACGGTCATCGCGACGGATCTGGGAATCGGAGTGGCTGTCATCACCAGAACGTGGGGACGCAGTGCTGACCTTTCCAGCAGAGCTGCCCGCTGGTCGACGCCGAACCGGTGCTGCTCATCGACGACCAGCAAACCGAGACTGGCGAACTCGACGCCTTCAGTGAACAGTGCGTGCGTGCCCACGACGATGCCGGCCGATCCGTCGCGCAACGCGTCGAGCGTGGCGCGTCTGCGAGCCGCACTCAGTGAGCCCGTCAACAGGGCCACGTCAGTGGCGATCTCCGGTGCACCGAGCACACGGCCTGCACCGAGATCACCGAGAAACCGCCGCAATGTGTCGGCGTGCTGCGCTGCGAGCACTTCGGTCGGCGCCACGAGCACCGCCTGGTGAGAGGAGTCGACGACCTGCAGCATGGCCCGCAGAGCGACCAGGGTCTTGCCGGAACCCACCTCGCCCTGCAACAGTCGCATCATCGGCTGCTCGCCCGCCAGTTCCGCAGCGATCGTCTCACCCACCGCCGTTTGGCCTGCGGTGAGCCGGAAGGGCAATCGATCATCGAACGCGGACGCCACCCCGTTCGGGCGCGCCGGACATCTGGCAGCAGACAGAGCTGCATTGTCGATCCGTCGGTACAGCATGCTGAGATGCAGGCCGAGTGCCTCGTCGAAGCGCAGCCGCCGCAGCCCCTCAGCCACCTGGTCGCGGTGGCTGGGTTGGTGCACCGCGCGCAGAGCCGCGTCGAGCCCGATCACGCCGGCCCGCTCCCGTGTCTGCTCGCCGAGTGGATCGTCGATCTCACCCAACTGCCCCAGCACCAGGTCGACGCACTCGCTGATCCGCCAGGTGGGCAGCTTCGCGGGCTGCTTGTAGATCGGAACCAACCCCGAGCGTGACACCGCCGACACCAGAGCGGACTTGTCGGCGCGCCCGACCACAGAACCTCGGTCATCTATCATCACGAAATCGGGATGGGTCAATTGGAGCTTGCGCTGGAATTGCGACACCTTGCCGACGAAGATGCCGTGCTCACCGCGCGCGAGCTGCTCCTCCCACCATCCCACCAGGAAGGCACGGCCGAAGAAGGTGCAGTTCAGCGCACCGTTGCCGTCGGTGAGCACCACCTCGAGGCGGCTGCGATTGCCGCCGCCGAGCACCCGGGTGCGCGCCACCCGGGCCAGCACCGCGACGTGCTCCCCCACCTTCAGTTCGCTGAGGTCACTGTTCTCGGTGCCCGAGAGATAGCGCAGCGGCGAATGGGAAAGTAGGTCACCGACTGTGCCCAACCTCAGTTTCGCAAGCGCCATGGCCGTCGGAGAACCGAGGACGTCGACAAGGCTGCGATTGAGCTCGCGAAAGGTTTCGGTTCTCCACTCCGGTGTCACCACCCTGCGAGGCTACAGGCCGACCTGTGACAGTTCGGTGCCCCGGTGACGACGTCGTTGGCCCAAGAAAAAACCTGCGGATCATCGCAATGATCCGCAGGTCGGGAAACTCACCAGTCGTTCAGGCTCTCATCGGCTGACTTTGCCCGCCTTCAGGCAGCTGGTGCACACGTTGACGCGCGTGGCCGCGCCGTTGACTGTGGCGCGGACGCGCTGGATGTTGGGGTTCCAGCGGCGCTTGGTCTTCTTCTTCGACCAAGGCACGTTGTGGCCGAAGCCGGGGCCCTTGGCGCAGACATCGCAAACGGCAGCCATTGGAGCTCTCCTCATGGAATCTGGTGGTGTCGAACCGACACCCGATCATTGGTCAATTTCGCCCCGTGCGGGCAACCTTGGAAATGATACCTGCACGCGTGACCCAGCACCAAACCCACGGATCAGGTGGAAACCACCACGGGGGCTCAGGTCGACACCACAACGGGAATGATCATCGGTCGACGCTGATAGGTACGCGACACCCACCGACCCATTGTTCGGCGGATCAGCTGCTGCAGCCGGTGGCTGTCGTCGACGCCGTCAGCCAGCGACTTGCTGAGCGAAGATGTGATCTCAGCGCGAATGGAATCGAAGGCGGTGTCGTCCTCCACGAAACCGCGGGCATGGATGTCAGGTCCACTGACCAACTCACCACTGTGCAGGTTCACGGCGACAACCACGGAGATGAAGCCCTCCTCACCGAGGATCTTGCGGTCCGTCAGGGATGCTTCGGTGATGTCACCGACCGTCGAGCCGTCGACGAAAATGTATGCCGCGTCCAGGTGGCCGGTCACCTGTGCCAGGCCGTCGGCCAGATCCACGACGGCGCCGTCCTCGACGACCACACAGTTCTTCTCACTGATGCCAGTCGCCTGGGCCAGCTTGGCGTTCGCGATCAGGTGGCGAATCTCGCCGTGCACCGGGAGCACGTTGCGAGGCTTCAGGACGTTGTAGCAGTAGAGCAACTCACCGGCGCTGGCGTGCCCGGAGACGTGCACCAGGGCATTGCCCTTGTGCACCAGGGTGGCGCCCAGCCTGGACAGCCCGTTGATCACCCGGTAGACCGAGTTCTCGTTGCCGGGAATCAGGCTGGAGGCCAGCAGGATGGTGTCGCCCTCGCCGATCTGGATCACCGGATGCTCTTTGTTGGCCATCCGGGACAGGGCCGAGAGCGGCTCACCCTGCGAGCCGGTGGACACGATCACCACTTCGTCTTCGCGGTAGTTGTCGATCTGTTTCAGCTCGATCAACGTGTTCTCCGGAACCCGCAGGAATCCCAGATCGCGCGCCACGCCCATGTTGCGCACCATGGAACGGCCGACGTAGACCACCTTGCGGCCATGCTCACCGGCGAGGTCGAGCACCTGCTGTACCCGGTGCACGTGGGAAGCGAAGCAGGCCACCACCAGCTTCTTCTTCGCTGATTGGAAAACCCGGCGCATCGCCGGTTCGATGTCCTTCTCGGACGTGGTGAAGCCGGGCATTTCCGCATTGGTCGAATCGACCATGAACAGATCCACGCCCTCTTCCCCGAGGCGGGCGAAACCACGCAGGTCAGTGATCCGACCGTCGAGCGGCAACTGGTCCATCTTGAAATCACCGGTGTGCAGCACGGTGCCGGCGGCGGTCCTCATGGCCACGGCCAGAGCGTCCGGGATGGAGTGGTTGACGGCGAAGAACTCCAGATCGAAGTTGCCCACGGTGATCCGGTCCAACTCACGAACCTCGTTCAGCTGGACGTTGCGGATCCGGTGCTCCTTGAGCTTGCCAGCGACCAGCGCGAGCGTCAGTCTGCTGCCGTAGATCGGGATGTCGGAGCGGTGTCGGAGCAGGTAGGGAATGGCACCGATGTGATCCTCGTGTCCGTGGGTCAGCACCAGTGCCTTGACGTCGTCCAGACGCCCCTCGAGCAGGTCCAGCCCCGGGAGAATCAGGTCGACGCCGGGATGGTCATCCTCGGGGAACAGCACCCCACAGTCGATCAGCAAGATCTGCTGGTTGATCTCGAAGCTGGCCATGTTTCGCCCGACATCACCCAGACCACCCAAGGGGATGATCCGAAGGGTGTCGCGTTTCAACGACGGGGGGTTTCTGAGTCCGGAGTGAGCCACCCGCCAACCCTAGCTTGAGTTTCCGAGGATCAGGGTTTTTTGGCAGTCGTCCGCTGAGCGGGTTGGAGCGTTTTTCCTTGTGACACGCCGGTGTGGTGCTTGATTCTGGTCCCGGACTAGTCTATGACCTAAAGCATGGCGAGTTTGTATAGGAAGGTCATTCACGGCCACCCGTACTGGTACCTGCGCCAGATGGGTTGGGTGAACGGGAAACCGAAGCTGGTCTCCGAGCGGTATGTGGGTACTGCGGCCGAGATCGAGGCGCTGCTGGAGGCCCGTGAGCAGGCGATACTTCCCGAGCGGAGCCGGCATCTGGACTTCGGGGCGGTGGCCGCGGTCTGGGAACTGCTCAGTGATCTCGGCGTGGCCGGTCTCATCGACGAGGCCGCCGGGCCCCGGCCAGCCGGGCTGGCGTTGTCGCCGGGCACCTACCTGGCACTGACGGTGCTCAACCGGGTCACTGACCCGTGTTCCAAACGCGGGTTCGCCGACTGGTGGAAGCAGACCGCGGGCGACCGGTTCACCGGGATAGCGGCCTCGGCGCTGGACCACCGCCGGTTCTGGGACGCGATGCACGCCGTTCCCCTGCACGCGCTGGCGGGCATCGAGGAGAAACTGGCGGTGCGGATAGTTGATCGGTTCGACCTGGATACCAGTTCGGTGGCCCTGGACATGACCAACTTCGCCACGTTCATTGATACCGGCAACGACGCCGCGCCGATCGCCCAACGGGGCAAGGCCAAGCAGAAGCGAGCCGACCTGCGCCTGGTCGGTTTGGGGCTGGTGGTCACCCGCGCCGGGGGCATCCCGCTGCTCTCGCACGCCTACCCCGGTAACAAGCCCGACGTCACCCAGTTCCCGGACATGATCACAACACTGACCCACCGGCACACAGCCCTGGCTGCCGCCACCGGTAGCACGGGGACGGACATGACAGTGGTCTTCGACGCCGGGCAGAACAGCGCAGCGAACTTCGCGCTACTGGCCGACACCGGCCTGGACTACGTCGGCTCCGTGCCGGCCAGCGACTGCGCCGACCTGCTCGCCCTACCCGCCACCGCCCGCAGCACCGT
>JAGXHS010000170.1 GCA_024636075.1 Propionibacteriaceae bacterium | reverse complement strand
TTCCAGGACCCGATGAGCTCGCTCAACCCGGTGCTCACCGTCGGCCGGCAGATCGGTGAGGTGCTGCGTGGTCAGACCGTGCAACCAACCCAGCCGATCAGACCCGGTGACGCTCAGCACGTCGAAGTGGCCGAGATCGACCACTGCCGCACCGGCGGCCATCGCTCGTTGCTCGCGCACCGGCTCCCCGTAGTGCCACGCCGCTCCACGATCGACACCGGTGGTGACCTCCACGCCCGTGGCAGACCCGATGCTCATCGCAGCGCCAGACGAGCCCAGAGATAGGGCTGCAAGGGGTGCGCGGCAGTGGCTCTGTCAAAGGTCCACAGAAGATCGCCCTCGACCGTTCCGTAGAGACGGTGTCCCCCGGTGTAGTCGGCCTCCGCTGTTTCGGTCCGCATCACGGCATCGGTGACCAACTCGATCTTCGCGCCGTCGACGGTACCCACCCAGACTTCGCTCCAGCCTTCCGGCGACGACAGCACCGCCTCCAGACGACCCGCGCCAGCGGGGCGCCAGAACCCCGTTTCCATGGTCAGCGGCTCTTGCGGCTCCCCGTCCTCATTGACGCTGTACAGCTGCGAGACGTAGTGCAAATAGCCCTGCCCGTTGGTGCTGAAATCAATCTGTTGGCCGTAGCTGAACTCGCCCCGATCGGGCCAGTTGCCGTGACCATTTCCCTCCCACCGCCCGATGATCCAGGCCAGTGGCATCAGGTCGTGGTGCAGATCGGTGGGGATCTCGAAAGCCATCAGTGCTTCTCTCCGCGGGTGTGGTCGGGCTCACGCCGAATGTCGGCCGGACAGGGGTCTCGCTCCTCGCCCCAGGGATCTGTTCTCGGGCCACAGCAGCACAGCGAGAACGCCAATGGCGAGCACGGCGATCAGCAGGGATGCCACCACGAGGGCGACGAGATTGAACGCAGCCATCGCTGAAGTCTACCCACTACGATGAGAGCAGCCATTCATACCCAGTGGGGTATTCTTCCGGGTACGTCCCAAACCAGAAGCACACGGATTCGTCGAACAGGAGAGCAGACATGGAGATCGAGGGAGATGACCGGGCTGCAGTCGTTCGACGACTCAAGCGCGCCCAGGGCCAGATCGGCGGCGTGATCGCCATGCTGGAGGCTGGCCGTGACTGCCGCGACGTGGTGACCCAGGTCGCCGCCGTCAGCAAGGCACTGGACCGGGCCGGCTTCGCCATCATCGCCGGTGGCTTGCAGCAGTGCCTGTTGGAGGACACAGACGATTCAAGTCGCCAGCTGAACCTTGCCCAAATGGAGAAGCTCTTCCTGTCCCTGGCTTGACCCAGATACCCCATGGGGTATTATTGACCAATGCCCGGCGTTTCGGGGAACCATGTGGACATCAATTGTGAGGGAGATTCGAGATGTGTCGAGCAGTGACCTGTCGGAAGTGCGGGAAGACCACGTGGGCAGGCTGCGGCCAGCATGTTGACCAGGTGATGCGCGGCGTGAGCAGCTCGCAACGCTGCCAGGGCCACCAAGCAGAGTCTTCGGGTGGCTTCTTCTCCCGCCTGCTCGGCATGTGAGCAGTAGGGTCGCGGTGTGCGCGCCCTGATCCAACGAGCTTCGTCCGCCAGCGTCGTGGTCGAAGGTGCGACCGTGGGAGAACTTCGCTCTCCCGGCCTGCTGATCCTGGTGGGCGTCACACATGACGACACGGCCGAGATCGCAGCACGGCTCGCCGACAAGGCGTGGCAACTGCGCATCCTTGCTGATGAACGCTCAGCCAGTGATGTCGGAGCCCCGATTCTGGTGGTGAGTCAGTTCACCTTGTACGCCAACACCCGAAAGGGTCGCCGCCCCTCATGGAATGCGGCCGCTCCGGGGGGATACAGCGAGGGCCTGGTCGGAGATTTCTGTGAAGCGCTGCGCACCCGCGGCGCCGAGGTCAGTGAAGGCATCTTCGGGGCCGACATGAAGGTGGCTCTGGTGAACGACGGACCGGTGACCGTGTTGCTGGATTCCGCTGACTGGAGCTGACGCTCACTTGGCCGGGGCCATGAACCTCACCTCGGAGATGAGCCCCGCGTCCCGGCCGGGGTCTGTGTCGCCGGGCTCGCTCGAATCGAGAATCGTCAGCGTGACCACCCCACCGGCATCGGTGACCGGAATGGCCACCTCCTGTCGGACCGCACAATTGTCGGTGAGTCTCTGGTCGAACCACGAGCCATCCGGCATCGTCCACCGCACCGCGAGCACGCGCCGATACTGGTGGTAGAGATCGGCACCGTTGACACTCGTCTTCGTGTAGCCGTTGACCAACCCGACGCCAGCCAGCGCGGTGCCCTGAGCGAACGTGAATCGCATGGTGGTGTTCACTCCGTCGCCGTCGTATCTGCATGCAGTGTCCTGGCGGGGGTCCAACACCCGGACGGCGTCGTACCGAAGCGGCGCGCCGGACCCGTCGAAAGCCCGAGCCTCCACGCACCATGCGCTGACACGTTGCGGACGCACCGGCTCCGTGGCGCCGAGGTACGGACCGACCGGACCGCGCGACGGCGTCGGCGAGGTGGCCGAGGACAGGGCATGCGCGGGCGGGATGAGCGCCCGCTGCTGCACGGTGGTCGTCCTGTCCTGCCACAGCCCTCCGAGCAACATCCCCAGTGCCAGCACACCCGCCAGTCCGAGGACCAGCACGATCGTCCTACGCACCCGCCGGGCTCGGTCGGAACCATCCGGCTCGGCGTCGTTCTCCGGCAGGACACCGACCGCGTGGCTCACCGGTGCTGCGGATTCCCTGATGGTCCGAGCGTTCGAGGCGGGCTGCCGGGCGCCCGAATGCACTCGCTCGTGACGATCGGTACCGCCGTGAGTGGCTGGTGGCCGAACGTGGCCGAGCTGGTACTGACCGGTGGACCGCCCCTGGGAATCAGCGGATGCCTGGCCGTCATCGCCGGGGTTTCTCGGCCTCTCCCCGGACCGGAACCAATCGTCCGGAAGATCCCTGTTCATGGCGGCATTCTTTCATACTCGGTCCCGGGGGTGAGGTGCGGGTCAGGCATCGCCAGCAGGCCAGGGACGGCAGAGGCGCCGGATGAGCCGATTCGCCGACCGATCGGAGATATCGTTGGTTGGTGGCGCGGATCATGACTCCGGGCCGCCCTAACAGTCGAAGCGGATGGGAGAAGCGTGGCACGTCTTCTGCTGGTCTTCCCCTCCACTGCCGATGACACTGAGGTGCCGGTCAACCTCGGCCTGTTGGCACACGCGGTCACCTCGGCAATCGGCGTGGACGCCGCCATCACCGCGGCGGCACAGGCCGACATCGTGATGGTGGATGCTCGAGCCGATCTGGCTGCGGCGAAGGCGCTCTGCGCCCTCTTCCGGGACCACAGCGAATCCGTGCCATTGCTGCTGCTCGTCCCCTCGTCAGCGCTCGGGTTGATCGCCCCCTCCTGGGGGATGGCGGATTTCGTGCTCGATTCGGCACAGCCCGCGGAACTTGATTCCCGGCTCCGCTTCCTGCTGACAACCGTGCCGATCTCCAACACTCTGACCGGCGGCCCGGTGGTGATCGATGAGGATGCCTACACCGTCATGCTGGACAACAAACCGCTGGATCTCACCTACACGGAATTCGAACTGCTGAAATACCTGGTGCTGCATCCGGGCCGCGTGCTGACTCGCGAACACCTGTTGAGCGAGGTGTGGGGTTACGACTACTTCGGCGGCACCCGAACCGTTGACGTGCACATCCGCCGGCTGCGAGCCAAACTTGGTTCGGAACACGACAGTTGCATCGGTACGGTCCGCAACGTGGGCTATCGCTTCACCGCCAAGTGAGTCCCGCACCCTGATCTGGGGAATTGGTCAACGGCGCAGGTTGCGCCGAATCACGGCCGGCACGCTACCCGGTGGCCCCTGGGGATCGAACCGATGCATTCCGGCCAGGGCTGCTGCCGCAATCGCCGCCAGGGATCCGACCAGCGCCAGCCAGAACGCCGGAGCCAGCGGCGTGGATTCTCCCATCACCTGCAATCCGGCGAACGGCACCAGCACCCCCAGAACGAGCGACAGCCAGAAAGCTGCTGCCGACGGCCACAGCCACGCCACCAGGTTGACGTCGAGGACACCAGCCCATTCAGCCAGTGCCCGCTCCCAGATCCGCCACTGGATCAGCGCCAGCAGTAGCAAGACCGCCGAGCTTCCGTTCGCCACGACCGGCCACAGCCGACCGGTCGAGTAGTAGCGCACGAGGGTCAACGAGGCCGCGACGAAACAGATCGCCGAGATCGCGCCACACACCACTCCCACACGAATGAGCTGCAGCAGTCTCCTGGTGCGTTCGGCCACCAGAGGCCGGGGACGGCTGCCGGGGTCGACGCCTCCCGCAGTGTTCATGGCGATAGCCTACGCAGCGCGCACGACCGGTTGGTAGGTTGGCCAAATGAAGGTCCGTATCGAATGCCACGACGCTCTCACTGAGGACCAGCGTCGTCAAGTGCAACAACTGCGGCAGGCGGTGCGCTCACATGATGGCGTTGATCCGTTCAACGACGCCGCCAGACTGGGGATGCGTGGTGAACGCCCAGCAGTCCACTGGTTCGCCGTCGAGGAGGAACTCCTCGGCTACGCACAGACCGACCCGGAACACGACAGCGCGGTGCTGTGTGTGCACCCTCAGCACCGCCGCGAAGGCATCGGCACCCGGTTGGTGCAGTCGATCCGGGCGCAGGGCGACCACTTGAGCTGGTGGGCGTTCGGCGACCAGGACGGCGCACGAGGATTTGGCGACCGCATCGGCTTCAACCCGCAACGACAACTGCTGATCATGGAGCGTCCACTGACTGAACCACCCCGCAGCAGTTCCCCCGCTTCGGGAGTGGAGGTTCGTCCTGCCACCGAGGCCGGGGACCTTGACGCGGTCGTCCGGGTGAATGCGCTCGCTTTCGCCGACCACCCCGAACAAGGCTCCATGACCCGATCCGACCTGGACGGACCGCGTGCACAGGAATGGTTCAACCCGGCCGATCTGCTGCTCGCCGTCCAGGGCGACGAGGTGGTCGGATTCCATTGGACGAAGCTCATCCAGGAAACCGACCAGACCGTGGGTGAGGTGTACGTGATCGCCGTCCTGCCCGCGGCATCCGGACAGGGCATCGGTCGGGTGCTGCTCGAAGCCGGACTGCTCCACCTGCACCAAAGGGGCGCCCAGCGCGCTCGGCTGTATGTGGAGGCCGAGGCCAGCAGAACGGTCGCGATGTACTCCGCGGCGGGCTTCGAGGTGGTCTGGACCGACACCCAGTATTCCTGATGGGTGCGCTGGATGTCGATGGCCGGTGACGGTGGTCTGTCCGCCCATACCCACTCACGCCGCTTCGCGGTACGGTGAATCCATCCACACCATCCCGAGAGCGAGATGTCGCCTTGTCCGAGCCGTCACCACTCAGCACTGACCAGCGAGCCGAACTGCCCGCTGACCGCTACTCGGATCGCGAGTTGAGTTGGTTGTCGTTCAACCGCCGGGTCCTGGACCTGGCTCGTGACGCGCCACGTGTGCCGCTACTGGAACGAGCAAGGTTCCTGGCCATCGTCTCCTCCAACCTGGACGAGTTCTTCATGGTGCGGGTCGCTGGCCTGAAACGACGTATCGCCGCCGGAGTCGCTGTGCCCACCTCTCTTGGCCAGATGCCACGAGACCTGCACGACACCATCATGTCGAATGCCCAACAGCTGGTGTCCGAGCAATCCGACACCTTCCAACAGCAGGTGCGTCCTGAGCTGGCCGAACATGGCATCCAGATCCTGAGCTGGGACGAACTCACCGCCGACGAAAAGGAGAGGATGCGAACACTGTTCAGTGAACGCATCTTCCCTGTGCTGACCCCGCTGGCCGTCGATCCCTCGCATCCGTTCCCGTACATCTCGGGGCTCTCGATCAACCTCGCTGTACTACTCCGCAATCCGTTGACCGGCGGCCGGCAGTTCGCCCGGGTCAAAGTACCCACGGTGCTGAGCCGCTTCGTCGATCTCGGCGATTCCCGGTTCGTGCCGCTCGAAGCGATCATCGGACGGCACCTCGACCAATTGTTCAGCGGGATGCAGGTGCTGCAGCACACCACCTTCCGGGTCACCCGCAACGAGGACGTCGAAGTCGAGGAGGACGACGCCGAGAACCTGCTCTTCGCCCTCGAGAAGGAACTCCTACGGAGCAAGATCGGCCGTCCGCCGGTACGCCTCGAAGTCGAGGACGACATCGACGAAGACATGCTGGCCTTGCTGCGCATGGAACTGGACGTCAGCGAGAAGGAAGTCTTCCGGCTTCCTGCGCCTCTGGACCTGACCGGGTTGTTCGGTCTGGCCGCGGTGGACCGCGACGATCTGAAGTCTCCGAACTTCCTGCCCATCACCCACCCCCACCTTGCAGGAGTGGAAACAGCCCAACCGGCTGACATGTTCGCCGCACTCAAACACCGCGACGTGCTGCTGCACCACCCATACGACTCGTTCGCCACCTCGGTGCAACGCTTCATCGAGCAGGCTGCAGCCGACCCGGCGGTACTCGCGATCAAGCAAACGCTGTACCGAACCAGCGGCGATTCGCCCATCATCGATGCGCTGATCGAAGCCGCCAGGGCAGGCAAGCAGGTGCTCGCCCTGGTGGAGATCAAGGCCCGCTTCGACGAGCAGGCCAACATCGCCTGGGCCCGAAAGCTGGAGCAGAACGGCGTCCACGTGGTGTACGGCATGGTCGGGTTGAAGACGCACTGCAAGCTGGCCCTCGTGGTTCGCGACGACGGCGACGGTCTGCGCCGCTACGCCCACATCGGCACTGGCAACTACAACCCGAAAACCGCGCGTCTCTACGAGGACATGGGCCTGCTGACCGCGAACCCGATCATCACCGATGATGTCGCCAGACTGTTCAACCACCTGTCGGGAATGACGCAGGAAGTGCACTATCGCCGACTGCTGGTCGCACCGCACGGCATTCGCCAGGGCCTGATCGAACGCATCGAGCAGGAGATCACCAACAAACAGTCGGGGCTTGACGCAGGTGTCCGGATCAAGGTGAACTCGTTGGTGGACGAGAAGGTCATCGACACCCTCTACCGCGCCTCACAGGCAGGCGTCCCGGTGGACCTGTGGGTGCGCGGCATCTGCACCATCAAGCCCGGGGAACCCGGTTTGAGCGAAAACATCCGGGTACGCAGCCTGCTGGGACGATTCCTGGAGCATTCGCGACTGTTCTGGTTCGCCAATGACGGTAGCCCGCACGTCGGCATCGGCTCGGCAGACCTGATGCACCGGAATCTGGACAGGCGGGTGGAAGCACTGGTCTCAATCACCAATCCCACCCACATCGCACAGATTCAACGATTGTTCGAGATCGCCTTCGCCGACGACACCGTCGCCTGGATCAAGAGTCCCGATGGATGGACTCCGCGGACGACGACAGCGGATGGCACTCCACTGAGGGACATGCAGGAGCAGTTGATCCAGGAAACGGCCCAACGGCGCCGATGGGTCGAAGGGACGAAACCTTGAACGATGTGGTGCTGGCAGCAGGCACGGTGACGCTGCGTGAATCAGACGGCCACCGGGAGGTTCTGGTCGTACACCGACCGAAGTACGGCGACTGGTCTCTACCGAAGGGCAAGCTCAACGCCCGGGAACTGGCGCCGGTGGCGGCGGTCCGAGAGACCCTCGAAGAAACCGGTGTCCGCGTCCGGTTGGGGCGGCCGTTGGGGATCCGCAGCTATCCGGTGGACAAGAAGACCAAGATCGTCGATTGGTGGATCGGCCACCCGTTGACCATCTCGAAACACAAACCCGACGGCGAGGTCGATCAGGTCGAATGGATCAAGATCGAAGAAGCCCTGCGTCGCCTCAACCATGAAGACGAGCGGGCGGTACTTGAACAGGCGCTGGGCGTCGACGGCGGATCCACCATGCTCATTGTGCGGCACGCCAAAGCGATCACCCGCAAGCGCTACAAAGGCAGCGACGACTCGAAGCGCGAGATCAGCCGCGAGGGCAAAAGGCAGGCCCGGGCGCTGATCAACCTGCTCAGCGCCTACGGCGTCGGGTATCTGATCAGTTCGTCGTCCACCCGCTGCGTACAGACCTTCCTGCCGTTCTCGAAACGCGAGAAGATTCCGATCAAGACTGTCGACCTGCTGAGCGAGGAGAAGGGCAAGGATCGCAGCCAACAGGTGCGTGGCTACCTGGCGAAGCTCAAGCTGCGGATCGCGGCTCGTCCAGATGACGTAGTGGCCATCTGTGGGCATCGCCCGATCCTCCCAGACATGCTGTACGCCTCGAATCTGGCGGCCCGAGCGCTGGAGGTGTCGGAATGCCTGGTGGTGCACCTCGACAGTGACGGTGAACCGTGGGCCGTGGAGAACCACCTACCGCTCACCTGATCCGGGATACCCGCTCTGCACTTGGTGGTGCACCCCCGCTGCGAGGAGTTCACTCTCCGTTCACCAATCACCACACGATTGGTCACACAGGTTCCTTACCGTGATAGACGAAAAGCCTGCTCGGTTCATCGAGCGGGATCACACCTAGCTGGGGATCAAGACCCCGGAAGGGACACCTCACGTGAAGTTCAATCGTCTCACTGCAGTACTCGGCCTCAGCTGTGCGCTGGCGTTCTCAGCCTGCGCCGCGAATGAAGGCGGCGGCGCCGCCGCCCCCAGTGGCGAGGGCGGCTCGTCGATGTCGGGACGTCTCCAAGGTACCGGTGCCTCCTCGCAGAAAGTTGTCCAGGAGAACTGGGTGGCTGAATTCCAGACCGCCAATCCTGACGTCACAATCACCTATTCACCCGAGGGTTCCGGCGCCGGTCGCGAAGCCTTCATGGGAGGCGGCGCCGACTTCGCCGGCTCGGACCGCGCGTTCACCGCCGACGAGAACCAGCCCGGCGCGTTCGGCAAGTGCACTGCTGATTCGATCGCTCTCGACCTTCCTGTGTACATCTCCCCGATCGCTGTGATCTTCAACGTCGACGGCGTCGACTCACTGAAGTTGAACGCCGAAACGTTGGCCGGCATCTTCAAGCGCGACATCACCAGGTGGGACGACGCGAAGATCGCTGCACTGAACCCCGACGCCAAGCTGCCCTCGGCCAACATCACGGCTGTGCACCGCTCCGACGATTCGGGCACCACCGAAAACTTCACCGACTACCTGCACCAGGTCGCCGGCAACGTCTGGGACAAGGCAGCGGGCGGCGAGTGGGCCTACCCCGGTGGCGAAGCCGCCAAGGGCACGTCCGGCGTGGTCGCCGCCGTCACCAACGGCGTGAACACGATCGGCTACGCCGATGCGTCACAGACCAAGGACTTGAAGAAGGTCGAGATCGGCGAGGGTGACACGTTCGTCGGACCGAGCGAGGAGGCTGCAGCCCAGGTGGTGGAGAACTCACCCCAGGTACCGGGGCGCAGCGAACACGACCTCGCTCTGAACCTGGATCGCAAGGCCGAGGGCTACCCGATCGTGCTGGTCAGCTACGCGATCGTCTGCCAGAGCTACAAGGACGCCGCCACTGCGGAGCTGGTGAAGAGCTATGTCGGCTACATGGCCTCCGAACAGGGCCAGCAGGTCGCCATGGAGAAGGCTGGCGCCGCTCCGCTGTCCGCAATGCTGTCCGAGAAGGTCAAGGCCGCCATCGACTCGGTAGCGTGACCCACACTGGGTACCAGCACTGCGTCCATCCCGCCACGGCGGGATGGGCGCAGTGCGAGTCACCCGGCAAGATGGCACAAGACGAGTCACGAGTCCTCGTCTGACCCGGGGAACCCCAGGAGAAAACATGTCGACTACGACGCAGCCGTCCACCGGCACCGCCGGTGGCGGGTCCGGCGATGACCATCACGAGATAATCCATTCCAGCAAGCGCTTCGGCGAGAGGCTCTTCACCCAGCTGACCAAGGGGTCCGGCATCGGGATCCTGGTGATCCTCGCTGCCGTCGCCACATTTCTCGTGGGGCTTTCGATCCCGGCGCTGACCGCCGACGTCAAAGACCTGCCGTACGGCAACTTCTGGAGCTACGTCGCGCCCTTCGCCTTCGGGACCGTCTGGGCCGCCGCCCTCGCGATGGTGATGGCAGTGCCGGTGTCGCTCGGCATCGCGCTGTTCATTTCGCACTATGCACCGAAGCGGATGGCGCAGACCCTCGGCTACATCATCGATCTACTGGCAGCCGTTCCCTCCGTGGTCTTCGGTCTGTGGGGCATCAACACCCTCGCCCCAGCGGTGCGCCCGTTGTTCTTGTGGTTGAACGAAAATCTGGGCTGGATCCCGTTGTTCTCCGGGGCCGTCTCCGGAACCGGACGTACCGTCCTGACCGCAGCCATCGTGCTCGCCGTGATGGTGCTGCCGATCATCACCGCCATCACCCGCGAAGTGTTCCTACAGACACCCCGGTTACACGAAGAAGCCTCGCTCGCTCTGGGCGCCACCAAGTGGGAGATGATCCGCCAGGCCGTAATCCCCTTCGGAATGCCGGGCATCATCTCGGCATCGATGCTCGGTCTGGGTCGCGCACTTGGCGAAACCATGGCGGTGGCCATGGTGCTCTCGCCGGATGACGTGATCAACTTCCGGGTGTTGACCAGCCAGAACCCCAACACGATCGCCTCCAACATCGCTCTGTCCTTCCCCGAGGCGTACGGGCTGGGAGTGAATCAGCTGATCGCCACCGGCCTGGTGCTGTTCATCATCACCTTGGCGGTCAACATGACTGCGCGCTGGGTGATCGCCCGCCGGTCCGAGTTCTCTGGAGCAAACTGATGTCCACTGCTGTCACCACTCCCCAGGAAGCCTCGGCCAACTCGCTGATCGCCGGTCAGCTACCCAAGTACACCCCGTGGGCGACACTTCTGGTCTCGCTGGGGATAGCTGCGGGGCTGCTCAACTCCGTCGGACACTTCTCCATCACCGCTGTAGCGCTCAGTGGCATCGCCCTGTTCCTGGTCGGGATGTTCGCCCTGTCCAGCGCTGTTGAGGGCATCCGAAAGGCGAAGGACCGACTTGCTCGCCAGATGGTCAGTCTGTTCTTCCTGGTCGCTCTCATCCCATTGATCTCGCTGATCGCGGGCGTCGCCGTTCGCGGATCGGAACGTCTCGACGGCAAGTTCTTCAGCTATTCGATGCGCAACATCGTCGGCGAGGGCGGCGGTGCCATACACGCCGTCTACGGCACCCTGATCATCACCGGTATCGCGACGCTGGTCTCGGTTCCAATCGGTATGCTGAGCGCCATCTTCCTGGTCGAGTACGGAAGGAACGGTCGGCTGGCCCGATCGATCACCTTCTTCGTGGACGTGATGACGGGCATTCCCTCGATCGTGGCCGGTTTGTTCGCCTACACGGTCTTCTCGATCCTCTTCGGCCCCGGCACCAAGACCGGACTCGCCGGCGCCGCGGCACTCAGTGTGCTGATGATTCCGACCGTGGTGCGCTCCACCGAAGAAATGCTCCGGCTGGTGTCCAACGATCTGCGGGAATCCGCCTACGCCCTGGGGGTGCCGAAGTGGCGCACCGTCCTGAAGGTCGTGCTGCCCACCTCGATCGCCGGCATCATCACCGGCATGATCCTGGCGATCGCCCGGGTCATCGGTGAAACCGCGCCCCTGCTGGTCACAGCCGGTCTCACATCGAGTTTGAACACCAATCCGATCAATGGCCCGATGACCACTCTGCCGGTGTTCGTCTACTACTCCTACGTGACACCCGGCATCCCGCAGGAACCGTACTACGCTCGTGCCTGGGCGGGTGCACTCACCCTGATCCTCATCGTGATGGGTCTCAACCTGATCGGGCGCCTGGTGGCCTGGAGGTTCGCTCCCAAGTCCCGCTGACCCGTTCGATCACCACAGAGAGTCAGACATGTCCAAGCGTATTGAGACCAAGAACCTCGACATCTACTACGGCAAGTTCCATGCTGTGCAGAACGTCAACATGACGATCGAGCCGCGATCGGTGACGGCCTTCATCGGGTCTTCCGGCTGCGGCAAGTCAACAGTCTTGCGCGCCCTGAACCGGATGCACGAGGTGATCAACGGTGCCTACGTGAAGGGCGAGGTGTTGCTGGACGGCGTCAACCTTTACGACAAGAAGGTCGACCCGGTCCGGGTCCGCCGCCAGGTCGGAATGGTCTTCCAGAAGCCCAATCCCTTCCCGACGATGTCCATCAAGGAAAACGTGCTGGCCGGTGTCCGGCTGAACAACGCCCGCATCAGCGGCAAGCAGGCAGACGAGTTGGTGGAGTCCTCACTCAAGGGTGCCAACCTGTGGAACGAGGTGAAGGATCGCCTCGACAACCCCGGCTCCGGGTTGTCCGGTGGCCAGCAGCAGCGCCTGGTGATCGCGCGCGCCATCGCTGTGTCACCAGAGGTGATCCTGATGGATGAGCCGTGTTCGGCCCTTGACCCGATCTCGACGTTGGCGGTCGAGGACCTGATTCAGGTCCTGCGTGACAAATACACCGTGGTGATCGTCACCCACAACATGCAGCAGGCGGCCCGTGTCTCCGACGTGACCGCGTTCTTCAATCTGGAAGCCCAGGGGAAACCGGGCCAACTGATCGAGATGGGTCCCACCGACAAGATCTTCTCCAACCCGGAGGAAAAGTCCACTGAGGACTACATCACCGGTCGATTCGGCTGATCGCGAAGTGACGGCAAAGAATGGAGGGGACCAGGCCCCTCTGACAGGTGGACCAGCCTTTCGGTTGTTGCCGCGCTTAGGGCAGACTCATGGCATGAACCCTGGAAGCGATGCGGTCAGCCTGCCCTGCTCGGCAGCGTGGCGCCACGATTCCCTGACAGCTGTTGGAACAGCACCGTTGGCGAGGTTCTGGGTCGCGCTCGAGCAACCGGGCCCATGGCGCCACACAGCCATTACCGAGTCGCGGTTGGATCAGACTCTCGCCTGGTGGCTCGACGATGCCATCACCTCCGTCGGCGGCCGGCTGGTGTTGATTCGTGGCCCCGGCGAAAGAGGGGAATCATTCGTTGGTCGTCGCCAGATCCTGATCAGCTCCACCAGGTACGAGGATCCGGTGCTGCTCCAGGGAAGCGTCTCAGACACCGCCGAGTTGGAATCGGTGCTGCCGGGACTGATTCGTTGGGCGACACTCGCCAACACCGCTCCACCCAGGGGCTTCGGGCCCACTGATTCGGTGCTGCTGGTGTGCACCAATGGTCGCCGGGATCAGTGTTGTGCGACTCTCGGCCGCCCGTTGAGCTCAGAGTTGGCAGCTGCGGCTCCCGGACGCATCTGGGAGACATCACACCTGTCGGGGCACCGCTTCGCTCCCACCCTGGTGGTGCTGCCGACAATGCAGATGCTGGCCCGGGCAGATACGGGGCTGGCCCTGGCCGCCCTGACTGCGGCTGACCGAGGGCTGCTCGCCTGGGCTGACAGCCAGCATGATCGCGGTCGTTCCGTGTTCGAGACCCCCCGGCAGGTCGCCGATTCGGTGCTGCGGCACGAGATCGGCGAGCACCGTCTGGCACAGATTCGGGTTGGCAGCCCAGACAGTGCGGCGGATGCCTACCCACCTGAATCCCAGGCCTACTCGGTACCGGTGTGCCACCGTGACGGCCGCAGCTGGCAGGTCGAGGTGCATCGGGTGATGCACGCCGAGTCGCTGCCGCCGTCCTGCGGTGCCGCACTCGAACCTGCCGCCAGCTGGACCGCGACGATCCAGCAGGTTGCGGTCGACTGACCCAGCACCCCGGCGCTCATCAATCGCGCCCGGACAGCAGCAGCCTGGTGACCGTGGCAGCCGTGCGTTCAAGATTGGCAGGTCCGTCGGCCAATGCTCTCGCCAGATCAGTGACGCCGGGTGAGATGCAGACCACCGCGCTCACGGCCTCTCCCACCAGGTCGTCCGCTTCTGGCGACACCCGACCACCGAAGAGGACAGCGGGCACGCGCTGCTCTGCGGCAGCCCATGCCACTCCCCAGGGCGTCTTCCCGGACGCCGTCTGCCGATCAATGCCGCCTTCGCCGGTGAAAACCCAGTCGGCCCCGGCCAACCGCTCCCGCAACCCGACGGTGCTGATCACCAGCTCCACGCCAGGCTCCATGCTCGCGCCGACGACGCCGGCGAAGGCCGCCCCCAGACCGCCGGCAGCCCCGCTACCGGGGATCTCGCGCACCGGCTCGGGCAGTTCGGCTTCGATCACGTCCGCCCACCTTTCCAGCGCGGCGTCGAGTTCGGGCACGTCCTGATCGGTGGCGCCCTTCTGCGGCCCGTAGACAGCTGATGCACCCTCGCTGCCCAACAGCGGGTTCGACACGTCGCAGGCGATCCGCACCCGCGCACCGAGCAGGCGTTGATCAAGTCCACTGAGATCCACCGAGGCGACCTTGCGCAGCCCGATCGCGCCGTCCGGGATGCAGTCGCCCTCCTTGGTTCTGAATTCCGCACCAAGGGCGCGCAGCATGCCGACTCCGGCGTCATTGGTGGCTGATCCGCCGAGGCCGATGATGAAATCCTT
>JAGXHS010000169.1 GCA_024636075.1 Propionibacteriaceae bacterium | reverse complement strand
GGCCTGGCCTCGTCGAAGTCATACTTCTGCATACCCACCAAGTCGGCGTGCCCCGGCCGCGGTCGGGTGAGGGGGGCGTTTCGCGCCATTCCCGCCAGAACGTCTGGATCCACCGGATCGGCGGACATCACCTCGGTCCACTTGGGCCATTCGGTGTTGCCCACCTCGACGGCGATCGGGGATCCGAGCGTCTCACCGTGCCGGAAGCCGGCCAGCATCCGCACTTCATCGGCTTCGAACTGCATCCGTGCACCCCGACCAGCTCCCAACCGGCGACGGGCCAGTGCCTCGCGCAGATCATCGGATGTCACCCGCACATGGGCCGGGACACCCTCCATGGTCGCGATCAGGGCTTGTCCATGGGATTCTCCCGCGGTCAGGTAACGCAACATGTTGTCCAGTCTCTCAGAGTTTCCCGCGGGCCCTCAGTTCGGCCTGACCGGCAGACAGCAGCCCCTCGAATCCGACCGAGTCCCCCGTCATCAGGTTGATCTGTTGTATTGCCTGACCGCACAACAGGTCCAGCCCGGAAATCACCGTGCGGCCGTCAGCAAGACCGACCCTGGCCAGCGGGGTGGGCCACGGATCGTAGATCGCATCGAAGATGACCGGCACCTCACCGACGAGGCGTTCACAGTCCTCGTCGACGCCCTTCGATGGCACTGTGCTGACCAGCAGGTCCCCGGTTGCGGTGGCCCCCGCCAGCTGACGCACCTGACAGCTGACGTGCAGGGTCTCAGCGAGCTGCGAAAGGTGCGCGGCGCGCTCAGGGCTCCGGGCCAGCACTGTCAGGCGCTGCAGGCCGAGCCCGGCGAGGGCGACGACGGCGGATCGTGCCGTGGCTCCGTTGCCGATCACGGTGGCGGACCTGGCGTGTGGCACGTCACGACGCCGACAGGCCTCCTGCACCCCACTGACATCGGTGTTGTACAGGGCGTGCCGCTCACCGGGAGTCACGATCAGGGTGTTGGCGGCACCCACCAGCCGCGCCAGGTCGCTCACCCGGCCATGGGCCAGGATCGCTTCCTTGTGTGGCATCGTCACCGACAGGCCACGCCATTGCTGCTCCCCGACTGCCGTGTCGACCAGACCTGCGACGAACGCGTCCAGGTCACTCGAGGCCACGGTGATGGCGTCGTAGCTCCATTCCAGTCCCAGTTCCAGGTACGCCGCGCGGTGCAGGGCCGGCGACAGGGAGTGCCCGGCCGGATCGCCGATCAGCGCGCAGCGCATCGCGGACCTCTTGTCAGCATCGGCCCTTGTTGTCGCTGCACCACTTCTGCAACTGGGCGACGTTCTTCTCGTGCTGGGCGAACGTTTCGGAGAACAGCGTTTCACCGGTGTCCAGGTTCACTGTCACGAAGTAGAGCCACGGCCCGTCTGCTGGCTTCAGTGCGGCGCTCAAGGCCGTCTTGCCGGGTGAATTGATCGGCCCTGGTGGCAGCCCCTCGACCCGGTAGGTGTTGTAGGGCGAACCGCTGGCCCGTTCCGCGTCCGTCGTGGTGACAGTGCCGTCCTTGCCGACGGCATAGTGCACGGTGGAGTCCATCTCCAGTTTCTGACCCTTGGCCAACCTGTTGTAGATCACCCGGGACACCTGTGGTTGGTATTTGGCTGGTGCTTCAGCTTCGGCGATGCTGGCGATCGTCACCACCTCGCGGGGCGAGCGGTCCAAGGTTTTGGCCGCATTCACCAGATCCAGCTCATCGGCCACCACCTCGAACTGCGCGGTCATCTTGGTCAGCAGATCGATGGCGGTGGGCGTCTCGCCGATCTCGTAGGTGTTGGGGAAAAGGAAGCCCTCGGGCTTCTTGTCCGCGTAGGTCGGCAACTGCAGCTCGTCTGGTTTCGCAGCGACCGCTTGCAGATCCTTGACGCTGATCTTTCCTGCGGTGCCCTTGTCGATGACCGTGAACTGCTCGCTCAATCGCAGCCCCTCGGGGATGGTGACCGTGATCCGCTCGATGTTGGAGGTGTCCAGCAGCATCTGGATGGCAACCGCAGCAGGCAACTGCTTCTTCAGCTTGTACCTGCCAGCCTGGACCTGGGTGGCATCCGGCTCCTGCCGAGCGGCCTTCTGGAATGCCTTCATCGACTTGACCACGTCCGAGTCCAGCAGCACGTCACCGATCTGGGTGAGGTTGGCCCCCACCGGAATGGTCACCGTGACCGGATCGGTGCCCTCACCGAGGTAGTCATCCGTGCTGCGCCAACTGATGTATGCGTCGTGGGCTTTGCTGTAGAGGAACACACCGCCACCGATCAGCACCGCCAGGCTCAGCACGACAGCGAGGGCGCTGCGGGCGTGGTAGCCGAACTTCTTCCAGTTCATCTTGCCGTCGTTGTCGATAAACAGTCCGCTCACCGTCTCTCACCTTTCCTGTTGTCCACCGTGACCTTCTCACCGGCCGCCGCACTGGTGCTGCGTTCCCGGTCCAGCGCTCCTTCCAGAATGGCAACCGCAGCTGCCTGGTCGACGATGCCGCGCCGTTGGCGCGAGTTGCGCCCGGCCTGGGCCAGTCGTCGGTGGGCGCTGGCAGTGCTCAGTCGCTCGTCGACCAGCCGCACCGGTACCGGTTGCACCGCCCGGGCAAGTCGCTGGGCGAGTCCGCGCATCTCGTTCGCTGCCTGCTCGTCGCGACCGCGCAGCGACACCGGCAGCCCGATCAGGATCTCGATCGGCTTGTGCTCCGCCGCCAAGGCCGCAATCCGGGACAGCGCCGCCGGGGTGTTGGGCACTGTCTCCACCGGGTAGCAGAGGATAGCATCGGCGTCGCACGCGGCGACCCCGATGCGCGCCGCGCCCCAGTCGATGGCGAGCCTGGTGCCGCTACGCAAGGGCGGCTTCCACGGCCTTCAGGGCGTCGGACGCGCCAGCCGCCCTGGTACCGCCACCTTGGGCCAGATCGTCCTTGCCGCCACCACGGCCCTCGATCGCGGGTACGCCGGCGCGCAACAGCTCACCTGCGGTGAGCCCGCGGTCCCTGGCCGGCTGGTTGGTCGCCACCACCATGGCCGGCTTCGGGTCCACTCCCCCGACCAACGCGACCACCACCGGCGCATCGGCACTGAGTTTTCCGCGCAGCTCGACGGCCAGGTTTCTCAGGTCATTGCCGCTGACCTCGGGCAGGTACCGGGAAAGCAGCGTGACCCCGGAGACGTCTCGCGCCTGGGCCAGCAGCTCAGCTGCGCCTGCCTTCAGCTGTTCGGCCTTCAGTTCGGCGATCTGCTTCTCGGCAGCCTTGAGCTGGGCAATCATCCGCTCGACCCGATCGGTCAGCTGGTCGGGCTGGACCTTCAACATGTCGCTCAGGCCGGTGACCAGGGCACGTTCCGCCGCCATGTGCCCGAAGGCGTCCGTGGACACCAGGGCTTCGACCCGACGGGTTCCCGAACCGATGGACTGTTCTCCGAGGAGGGTCAACATGCCGATCTGACTGGAACGCTCCACGTGGGTACCGCCACACAGCTCGCGGGACCACGGACCGCCCAGCTCGACCACCCGAACCATCGGCGGATACTTCTCCCCGAACATCGCCATCGCGCCCATCGCCTTGGCCTCCTCGAGGGGCATCTGGACGGCGGAGACACCGAGGTCGTCCCGGATGGCGACATTGCAGCGAGCTTCGACCTCGTCAGCCAACGCCGCCGAGAGCCCGTGGGTCGAGGAGAAGTCGAAGCGCAGGTAACCGGGCTTGTTGTAGCTGCCGGCCTGCACGGCGGTGGGTCCGACCAGTTCTCGCAGGGCAGCATGGATCACGTGTGTCGCAGAGTGGGCCTGGCAGGATCCCATCCGGTGGAACCCGTCGACCATCGCCTGGACCTGGTCCGAGGTGGCGAATTCGACGCCGCCATCGGGGACCTGGACGGTGTGCACCACCAGCCCGGGCACCGGACGCTGCACATCGAGCACATCCAGATCGACCCCGTGCACCCGGATGATGCCTGCGTCGGCGTCCTGGCCACCGGCTTCCGCGTAGAAGGAGGTCTCGTCGAGGACCACTTCGACGACACCCGACGAGGCGCTGTCCACCAGTTGCCCGTCGCGCACGATGCCACGCACCGTGGTCTCGACGTTCAAGTCGGTGTAGCCGTGGAAGGGGGTTTCGCCGGCGTCACGAAGCCTGCGGTACACCTCGGTGCGGACGCCGGAACCCTTCTTCGATCGGGCATCAGCCTTGGCCCGGGAACGCTGCTCGTCCATCAGTTCGCGGAACCGGGACTGATCCACCGCCAAGCCCTGTTCTGCGGCCATCTCGAGGGTGAGGTCGATCGGGAAGCCGTAGGTGTCGTGCAGCTGGAAGGCCTTGTCGCCCGACAGTCGCCCGGTGTGCTGTTGGCGCACGTCGCGCACTGCCACGTCGAAGAGCTGGGTGCCTGACGCCAGGGTTCGGCGGAAACTGTCCTCCTCGGCGGTCGTCACCTGCAGCACCCGATCCCACTGCACGTCGATGTCGGGATAGCTGGCTCTCATCAGTTCCCGACTGATGCCGAGCAGTTCGGGCAGCACCGGATCGGTGACTCCGAGCAGCCTCATCGCCCGGATCGAACGACGCATCAGTCGCCGCAGCACATAGCCACGCGCCTCGTTGCCGGGGGTGACGCCGTCGGTCATCAGCATCAGGGCGGAGCGAACGTGGTCGCCGACCACCCGCAGCCGGACGTCGTCGTCGTGTTGTTTCCCGTAGCTGCGGTCAGCCATCTCGGCGGCGCGCTCAATCACCGGGAACACTTCGTCGATCTCATACATGTTGTCGACGCCCTGAAGCAGATACGCCACCCGCTCCAGGCCCATTCCGGTGTCGATGTTCTTGCTCGGCAACTGCCGGGCCACGTCGAAGTCGTCCTTGGCTCGTACGGCGGAGAGTTCCTCGGTCTGGAAGACCAGGTTCCAGATCTCCAGGAAGCGGTCCTCATCGGCCTCGGGACCACCGTCGGGGCCGTACTCACGGCCACGGTCGATGTAGATCTCGCTGCACGGTCCACCCGGTCCGGGGACGCCCATGTGCCAGTAGTTGTCCTTCAATCCACGACGCTGGATGCGTTCGGACGGAACACCCACCCGGCGCCACAGGTCGGCCGTCTCGTCGTCGTCGTGGTAGGCGGTGACCCACACCTTGTCGGGGTCGAAACCGAAGCCACCGTTGTGCTGCTCAGTGGTCACCAGTTCCCATGCGAAGTCGATGGCTTCACGCTTGAAGTAGCCACCGAAGGCGAAGTTGCCGTTCATCTGGAAGAAAGTGCCGTGCCGGGTTGTCTTGCCAACCTCTTCGATGTCGAGGGTGCGGACACATTTCTGGATGCTGGCGGCGCGGCGGTAGGGGGCAGGTTCGGCGCCGGTGAAATACGGTTTGAAGGGCACCATGCCGGCGTTCACGAAGAGCAGGGTCGGATCGTTGTACAGCAGCGACGCGCTGGGCACGATCGTGTGGTCCTTGCTCGCGAAGAAGTCTGTGAACAAACGGCCGATGTCGGCGGCTTTCATACGGTCCCCACTTGTATGGAATGGCTGGTGCGCTGGCCCATGCTACCGCGACCGATTGCCCTTTCCCGACGAGCCGAGAGCCCTGCGCACCGAGTGGGTGAGCGCTGCGGTCCTGACCAGTGTTCCGGTGAAGACCGTACTGAACAGCCGGGACAGTCGTGCCGCGTCCTTGGTGATGTCCGCCGCGTTGTTCGTGATGTGGCTGACGTCCTCGGTCACCAGGCCGAGCTTGGTCAGCTCGGTGTTGGCTGCTTCCACCGTCTGCTTCAGCTCCACCAGGATGGGCATCGAGTTCTCGTTGGTTTCGCGCACCACCGACGAAAGCTCATCGAACACCTTGCCCAGCTTCATCAGCGGCACCGCCAGCACGGCCACCAGGGCGAGCGCTGCCAGCGCAGCCAGCAGACCGGCGATCTCACCCCACGTCACGTAGTCCTCCCATCCACATGGTCACTCTAGCGGCCGGGCGGCTAGGCTGCGGGGCGAAACATGTGGCAGAGCCCACGTCGTCCCAGCTCCGCGTTCCCCGGCCGGAAAGGCAATCCTTTGATGAGCGAATCACCCCCCAGGAAGGAGGCCGCGCCACAACCGGACACCGAGGAGACCTCGCCTTCGGCCAACGCGGTCGCCGATTCACGGCATCGCGCAGGGACTTCGCCCAGCCCGGATGCTGACGCGAAGCCTGATTCACCGGCGAAGCTGCGCAAGGACTCCTGGCTGTTCGCCCTGAAGAGCGCGGTCCGCCAGTTCAGCAACGACCAGGCGAGCGACCTGGCGGCCGCCCTGACCTACTTCGCCCTGCTGTCACTGTTCCCCGCCCTGATCGCAGTGATCAGCCTGCTCGGCGTGGTCGGCAATGCCGACAGCACCACCCAGACAATGTTGCACATCATCGATCAGGTGGCCCCCGGCGGCATCGCTGACCGGGCGAGGGGCATCATCGAGTCGTTGACCACGTCCCGGGGGTCCGGCATCGCGTTGGTCATCGGCATCGCAGCCGCGTTGTGGTCCGCCTCCAGGTACGTGGGGGCCTTCAGCCGGGCGATGAACCGGATCTACCAGATCGACGAGGGACGTCCCGGCTGGAAGCTGAAGCCACAGATGCTGCTGCTCACCTTCGTGCTGGTGCTGACGGCTGCCCTGGTGCTGACGTCATTGGCCCTCAGCGGACCGGTCGCACGGGCAGTGGGCGGCGTGATCGGGCTGGGCGACACAGCCGTCAGGGTGTGGGGCATCGCGAAGTGGCCAGCCGTGCTTGCGGTTGTGGTGATCATGGTTGCCCTGCTGTACTACTTCACCCCGAACATCCAGCAGCCGAAGTTCCGCTGGATCTCCCTCGGTTCCGCCACAGCCATCATCGTGTGGGTCCTGGCCTCGGCCCTCTTCGGCCTCTACGTGGCGAACTTCGGTTCCTACGACAAGACCTACGGTGCCATGGCCAGTGTGATCGTCCTGCTGTTGTGGGTGTGGATCACCAACATTGCCCTGCTGCTGGGAGCCGAGATCGACTCCGAACTCGAGCGAGCCCGTGAACTGCAGGCCGGCATCAAGGCGGAAGACGTCCTGCGGTTGCCGCCACGGGACACCGCCCAGACCGTGAAGGCAGCCCAGAAGCAAGCGGAACTGCACGCCGAGGCCACCCGGATTCGCCAGCAGGCAATCGGCGCCCCGCACAGCACCCGGCCCGGCAAGGCCCCGAAGGACGTCGAGCTGGATCAGGACGGCTTCGTCGTTGAGGACGACTGAGCGCACGGCTTCGCCGTGGAGGTGAATGAACCAGGGCCAAGACTCTGCAGCGATCGGCGTCCGCCCCCGGTGCGGCATCCCGGAGACTCGGTTGGACGGACGAACAATTCTCACGCAGACATTTCGGAAGGCACGATTTTCCACCGCCTGAGCTTCGCCGGGACTCACGTACCATTGAGGAAATACTTGAGAGCAGGGTGGCGTGACACTTTTCGTGACTATCGGGGTCGTGGGACTCCTGATCGTGTTGCTCTCGATCCTTCTGGGCGATGTCATTGACGGCATGTTCGACCTGGACATGCTGGGCGGTGACCTGTTCTCGGTGGCCGGAATCGCCGCCTTCCTGGGGGCGTTCGGCTTCGGGGGCGTCATCTCCTTGGCTCTTCTGGATGTGACGTGGATCGCCGTCGTCGTGGGCATCGTTGCGGGTTTCCTCGCTGCCTGGGGTGCCACCTCGCTCACCCGTTGGCTGAAACGCAGTGAGTCGAGCTCCACGTTCAGATCGCGTTCCATGATCGGTATTTCCGCCCGTGTGATCACCGACATTCCCGCCGGTGGTTTCGGCGAGGTGCGGCTCCTCGGCTCGGGGCAATCGCGCAAACGCACAGCCCGCAGCAGTGTTCCCATCAAGGCCGGAACCGAGGTCTGGGTGTCCGCCATCGTGTCGCCGACGGCTGTTGAGGTCACCCCCTCACGTGCCCTGCCCGAGTCACCCGAAGGCCCTTGAGTTCTCTTCATCCATCGTCGAAACAGAAAGCTGCACATGTTCGAGTTGTCACCACTCATCTTGGGGATTGGCGGAGCGTTCCTGCTCGTCATCCTCCTCTTCTGGCTGATCGCCAGCCGCTACAAGGTCTCCCGCCCCGATGAGGCGTACATCATTACCGGCCAGAAGGGGAAGGCGGTCACCAACCCGGAGACCGGCCAGATATCCACTGACCTGAGTGCCCAGAAGGTCATCATGGGTGGCGGCGTGTTCGTCGTCCCCTTCATCCAGCGCCTCCACATCCTGGAGCTTTCCAGCCGCCGTATCATGGTGCAGATCCGGGGCGCCGTCTCCGGGCAGGGCATCAAGCTCAACCTCGACGGCGTCGCCATCGTCAAGGTGGGTGGCAACGAGGACTCCATTCGCGCGGCCGCCCAGCGCTTCCTCACGCAGCAGGACGAGGTAGAGACCTTCACCCAGGAGACGCTCGCCGGCTCGTTGCGCTCCATCGTCGGCTCGCTGTCGGTGGAGCAGATCATCCGCGACCGCGCCGCCTTCGCGCAGCGGGTGGCGGACGAGGCCGAGTCCTCCCTCACGGGCCAGGGCCTGGTGCTGGATACCTTCCAGATCCAGGACATCACCGACGACGGCAGCTACCTGTCTGACCTGGGACGTCCTGAGTCGGCAAAGCTGAACCGGACCGCCGCTGTCGCCGAGGCACAGGCCCGCCGCGAGGCGGAGCAGGCCCGGCTGGCTGCCGAACAGGAGATCGCCATCTCCGAGCGGTCGCTGGTGCTGAAGGAAGCGGAGATCAAGGCTGAGACCGACGCGGCCCGCGCCCAGGCTGCCGCCTCCGGGCCGTTGGCGCAGGCCGATCGTGATCAGGCCATCCTCGCCGAGCAGGAAAAGGTGGCCGTCCGGCAGGCGGCTCTGAAGGACCGCCAGCTCGACACCGAGGTCCGCAAGCCGGCCGACGCAAGTCGGTACCAGGCGGAGACCGAGGCGCAGGGCCGTCGCAACTCGGAGATCTTCGAGGCTGAGGCCCGCAAAGCGTCCTCCATCGCCGCTGCCGAGGCCGACGCTGAGAAGGCGCGCCTGATCGGCGTCGGTGAGAAGTCCCGCCGCTCGGCGCTCGCCGAGGCCGAGGCCATTGAAGGCGCCAAGCGGGGTGAGGCTGAGAAGGCTCGCCGTATCGCCGAGGCGGACGCCGTACGAGCAGAGGGTGAGGCGCAGGCCGCGGCCGTTGCCGCGATCGGTTTTGCCGAGGCCGAGGCCATGGACAAGCGTGCTGCCGCGTTCAAGAACTACAACGACGCGGCCGTCCTGCAGATGCTCATCGAGGTACTGCCACAGATGGCTGAGAAGGTGGCTGCTCCCATGGGCAACATCGACAAGCTCACCGTTGTCTCCACCGACGGCGCAACCGCGCTGCCAAAGGCGGTGAACGACAATGTGGTGCAAACCGTCGAGATGCTCAAGAACACCACGGGAATCGACCTGATGGGCATGATCTCCTCATGGTCGTCCAGGGCCGCCAGCCCTGAGCCGTTCGCGGGTTCGGTCATCCACGACGAGTGAGCTGACGCGTTCGACAGGAAAGGACAGCGTGCTCTAGTCGCGACCCAGCATGCGTTGCAGCGCTTCCAGCCGCTCGGCCATTGCCGCTTCATTGCCGTGCTGAGTGGGTTGGTAGTAGCGCATGCCGGAGAGATCGTTCGGCAGGTAGCTCTGCTCGGCGACGCCGTGCGGGTGGTCGTGGGCGTAGCGGTAGCCCACGCCTCGTCCCAGCCCCGCCGCTCCGCGGTAGTGGGCATCTGCCAGGTGTGCCGGGACATTGCCACCCCTGCCGCTGCGGACATCAGCCAGTGCCGCGTCAATGGCCGTGATCACGGCGTTCGACTTCGGTGCCATGGCCGCAGCGATGGTCGCCTGGGCAAGATTGATCCTCGCCTCCGGCATACCGATCAACTGCACCGCCTGTGCTGCCGCGACAGCCGTCTGCAGCACTGACGGCGCCGCCATCCCGATGTCCTCGCTGGCCAGGACGATCAGCCGCCGGGCGATGAAGCGTGGGTCCTCCCCGGCTTCCATCATCCGCGCCAGGTAGTGCAGTGCGGCATCCACGTCGGATCCGCGGACGCTCTTGATGAAGGCGCTGATCACGTCGTAGTGCTGGTCGCCGTCCTTGTCGTAGCGCAGTGCTGCGCGATCCACCGCGTGCTCGAGCACCGCGGCGGTGATGGTGGTCCGCTCGAGGGCCTCTGCCCCGGCGGCTGCCTCCTCGATGTAGGTCAATGCTCGGCGGGCATCGCCGCCGGAGAGGCGGATCAGCGTCGCCCGCGCGTCGTCGGCGATCGTGAAGGATTCACCGTCGGCGGTGCGCAGGCCGCGGTCGTCGCTCAGGGCACGCTGCAACAGTTCGTCGATGTCGTCATCGGTCAGTGAGATCAGGGTGAGCAACAG
>JAGXHS010000168.1 GCA_024636075.1 Propionibacteriaceae bacterium | reverse complement strand
GGGTCGCACTCCACAGGGGTCCTCCTGTGCTCGGGATCTTGGTCGAAACCGACACTGGCAGGACCCCTGCCCCATGCCCCGGCGACACACCACACCACCGACGCTCAGACCCCAACTCCCCCCGCAAATCCGAAGGACCGGAATACCTCCATTGGCTTCGAACGGCCTTCGTGCACCAGAGCGTGCGCGCGGCCCCGCGTTACTCGTTAGGACTGCCTATCACAGACCAAGACCTCTTCAGCCACCATGGAAAGCGTTCGTGACCATGCTGTGACCTTGTGGCAGTCAGTTCCACCCTGGTCAAGAGAAAGCGGGTCAAGGAGAAAGCACCGGCGAGGATCTCAGCGAAGGTAGGCGTCCATCCAACGGGCCATCTCGTCGAAGACCACGCGCCGCACCGCCCGCCGCGACAACACGAGATCGTGCATGCCTCCGTCGATCCGAACCAGCGTGATGTGTGATCCGAGCTTCACCGCCGCCTTGCCGAGCTTTTCGACGTCCAACACCGTGTCCGCCGACATCAGCGCCTCAGCATCCCAGATGCGGCGGAAGTCGCTGCGGGCACTGATCATGGTCAGCACCGGGGTGTCAATGCTCAGACCCTTGGCGATCTGATCGTGGCCCTGCAGGATAGCCCGTAGCCAACCCACCCGGATCGCGAAGTCAGGGCTCGATTTCAGGCCCTTCTCGTAGTGCCACTCCCCGTCGGCGTCGGCGTGGGTGCTGCGACGGTACAAGCTGCTGTCAGGCAGCGGAATGACGCTGGTGGGATAGCTCGAACCGAGCGTTTCAATGATCGGGCCGGTCACCGCACGCAACAGCATCGACCCCTGAAGATCCAGCCACGGCGAGTTCAGGATCACGCCGTTCAGTTCGCCGCGGCGCTGCTCTGTCCACAGTGAACCGATCAGGCCGCCCGTCGAGTGCCCCATCAACGTCACCAGGTCGTGGCCGTCGGCCTGAATCAGCTCGAGCGCCTGGTCCAGTTCCTGGGTGTATTCGTCCAGATCGGTGATGAACCCCTGTAGTTGCCCCGGTCGCAGGCTGCGGCCGTAGCGACGCAGCTCCACCGCGTAGAAGTCGAACCCCTGCTGGTCGAGGAAATCTGCCAGGTGAGTCTGGAAGAAGTAGTCGTTCCAGCCGTGCAGGTAGAGCACAGCCCGATCGTGCGTCGGAACGTTTCGACGAACCAGAGTTGCCGTGACCGGTGCGTCCGGCTCGCCATCCGCCGGAACAGCCAACGGCAACTGCAGGGTGCACGTCTGGTAGCCGTCCAGCAATCTATCGGCCTGCCAGGACACAGCTCGTGACCCGTCACACTGAGCGGCGTTCGTCCTCATCGAAGTGGTCCACTTCATCGGTGTAGTGAGATGGCAGATCGGCGTCCCCGTCATCGTCATCGATGTCATCGACTACTGGTTGCCCACGGAGCTCACGCTCCAAGGAGGCAAAGTCTGTGTCCACCGAGCGATACTTCAGATCGCGAGCAACCTTGGTCTGCTTCGCCTTTGCACGGCCGCGCCCCATATGGGTCGACCCCCTCGCTGTGTCCTCGCGGCATTGCCGCGGCATGTGATCAACTGTCGTGACACACAATCTAGCGAATCTTCGCACCGGCTCCAAAGCCCGCCAACAATTTGAACAACTCCAACTGCATCCAGGCCCGCTTCACAGAGTCTCAGCTCGGGTGCCGGGCGACCATCCGGACCCGTTCGTTCCCCTGATCGGCCTGCACCCGGCCGATGACGCGCGCTCCGACACCACGATCAGCCAGCTGGCTGATGGCTGCGTCAGCATCATCGACGGCCACCAGCAGCACCATGCCGATCCCCATGTTCAGCGTGGCTTCCACATCGGATTGGGCGAGCTTGCCCACCTGCTGCACCACCTGGAAGATCGGCGCCGGACGCCAGCTGTCCCGTTCGATGATGGCGCACAATCCCTCGGGCATCACCCGGGCGAGGTTGTTCGCCAGGCCACCACCGGTGACGTGGCTCATCGCATGCACGTCGGTCGAATCCAGTAGCCGCAGCAGATCGAGTGCATAGATGCGCGTCGGTTCCAGAAGTTCTTCACCCAAGCTGCGGCCGAACTCCGCAACGTCACGATCCAGGGCCCAGCCGGCATCCTGCAGCAACACCTTGCGCACCAGGGAATAGCCGTTCGAATGCAGTCCCGACGAGTCGAGCCCCAACACCACGTCGCCGTCAGCTATCCGTTCGGCACCCAGTATCCGATCGAGTTCCACCACACCTGTTGTTGCCCCGGCGATGTCGTACTCATCGGCTGCGAGCAGACCTGGGTGCTCAGCCGTCTCACCACCAAGAAGCGCGCAGCCAGCCGCCTCACATCCAGCGGCGATTCCCTTGACGATGGCAGCGATTCGCTCCGGCACAACCCGCCCGCATGCGATGTAGTCAGTGACGAACAACGGTTCGGCGCCCACCACCACCAGATCGTCCACCAGCATGCCCAGCAGGTCCATTCCGATCGTGTCGTGCACATCCATGGCCTGGGCGATGGCGACCTTGGTCCCCACCCCGTCGGTCGAGGTCGCCAACACGGGGTGTCGGTAGTTCTTCAGCGCGTTGGCGTCGAAGAATCCGGCGAACCCACCCAGACCACCCAGGACCTCGGGACGTCGGGTGCGGGCAATGTGCTGCTTCATCAGCTCGACCGCACGGTCCCCCGCCTCGATGTCCACGCCGGCCTGCGCGTAAGCGCCCGGTCCGGCTGCTCCGGAGCTGGCACTCATCGATCCTCCTGTGCCTGGTTCAGGCCCATCTGGCTGGCAGCTCCGGCAGGAATTGTCACTGGGTACACCCCGTCGAAGCATGCCCGGCAGAGCGAGTTGCCCGCCAGACCGGTGGACGCCACCAGACCCTCGAGGCTGACATAGCCGAGGGAGTCGGCGCCGATCGATCGGCACACGTCGTCGACACCGAGCCCGGTTGCGATCAGTTCGGCTCTGCTGGCGAAGTCGATGCCGTAGAAGCACGGCCACCGGACCGGCGGCGACGAGATCCGTACGTGCACCTCCGCGGCGCCCGCTTCCCGCAGCATCCGCACCAGGGCTCGCTGGGTGTTGCCTCGCACGATCGAGTCGTCGATGACGACCAGCCGTTTGCCTGCGATGATGTCGCGGATCGGGTTCAGTTTGAGCCGGATACCCAGTTGCCGGATCGACTGGGTCGGCTCGATGAAGGTGCGTCCCACGTAGGCGTTCTTGACCAGGCCCATACCGAAGGGGATTCCTGATGCTTCGGCGAAACCGATGGCTGCCGGCGTACCGGATTCCGGCACGGGGATCGCCAGGTCGGCGTCCACCGGGCACTCCAGGGCCAGCGTGCGACCGATCTCGACCCGCACGGTGTGCACCCGGCGGTTACTGATCAGGGTGTCGGGGCGGGCAAGGTAGACGAACTCGAAGATGCAGCCCTTGGGGGCGCGCTCGGCGAATCGGTGGCTGCGCAATCCGGCCTCGTCGATGACGATGAACTCGCCCGGCTCGATTTCGCGGATGAATGCGGCGCCGACGATGTCAAGGGCTGCTGTCTCGCTGGCCACCACCCAACCCGTTGGCAGCCGACCAAGAACCATCGGGCGAATTCCTTGGGGATCCCGCGCTGCGTACAGCGTGTGCTCGGTCATGAAGACCAGGCAGAAGGCACCCTTCAACCGGGGCAACACGTCCAGGGCCACCTCCTCCATCGGAGTGTCACCGTAGGTCGCCATCAGGGCCGTCACGAGCGAGGTGTCGTTGGTGGAATCCATCGAGTCCTTGTGGGGGACGGTTTGGCTGGCGTCGCGTTCCCTGATCAACTCTTCGAGTTCCGCCGAATTGGTCACGTTGCCGTTGTGGCCCAGCGCGAGCCCACCGGACTCAGTGGCGCGGAAGGTGGGCTGGGCGTTGTGCCACACCGACGCCCCGGTTGTTGAGTACCGGGTGTGGCCGATCGCCAGGTGCCCGTTCAGCGACTTGAGGGTGGCCTCGTCGAAGACCTGGGAGACCAGGCCCATGTCCTTGAAAACCATGATCCGTTGCCCATTGCTGACGGCGATCCCGGCGGATTCCTGGCCGCGGTGCTGCAGCGCGTACATGCCGTAATAGCAGAGTTTCGCCACGTCGTCCTTGGGCGCGTAGACGCCGAAAACCCCACAAGCATCTTGCGGACCCCGGTCATGCGGATCCAGGTCAGCCGTCAGACGGCCATCGGGGCGAGTCAACACCACCTCAGCCTAGCTGCTCGACAGCCCATCGAGACAGCCCAGGACCCGCCGCTCACACCCGAGAAGTGGTCGCGAAGAGTGACTGGTCGCTCCTCAGACTTCTGCCAGGTCTGCGTTCATCGCGGCGGGGACAGGGGCCTGCCAGGCGGATCGGATCTCGTCCAGCGGCAGGCTGAACTCCCCCACCACCTCCAGGACCTGGTCGTCGAGCACCTCGCCCAAGCGCTCCACCGGGACGTTGTGCTCGCGGCAGAGCTGCACGAATCGTCGATGGCTTGTCGCTGGTAGGGACACCAAGGCACGCGCGGTCGATTCACTGAACAACTGCACCGTCGGATCACCATCGGGCAGGGTGAGGGCAACTCCCAGGTTGTGTCGCAACGCACTCTCCACCAATGCCTGTGCGAGACCGCCGTCCGCCACGTCGTGGGCGGAGCTCAACAAGCCCTCCTCGGCAGCTGCGATCAGCACGGCGGCCAGCGCCTGCTCGGCGCCGAAGTCGACTGCCGGCGGGATGCCCCCCAGATGGTTGTGCAAGGCCCCCGCCCAAGCTGAACCGGACATCTCTTCGCGGGTGCGGCCGAGCAGCAGCACGGCATCGCCCGAGTGGACGAATCCGGTGCGGTGGCGTCGTGCGACATCCTCGATGACACCGAGCATCCCGACCGTCGGCGTCGGAAGGATCGGAGTGTCGCCGGTCTGGTTGTAGAAACTCACGTTGCCGCCGGTGACCGGGGTGCCGAGTTGCTGGCATCCGTCCACCAGACCTTTGATGGCTTCCACGAACTGCCACATCACATCTGGGTCCTCCGGCGATCCGAAGTTCAAGCAATCGGTGATGGCAACGGGTTGCGCCCCACTGGCTGCCACGTTGCGGTAGCTCTCGCACAGAGCGAGTTGAGCCCCCAGATAGGGGTTCAGGTAGCAGAACCGGGCATTTGCATCGGTGGCGAGAGCGATCCCCAGACCCGTCTGCTCATCAATGCGCAACATGCCCGCATCCTCCGGCTGCGCCAGAATCGTGTTGCCACGCACGTATCGGTCGTACTGGTCCGTGACCCACGACTTGTCACACAGGTTCGGGGAGGCCACCACGCGCAGCAAGGTGAGCCCCAGTTCCGCGCCTCGCGCGTCACGCGGCAGCGCGTTCCCGTCGTCCGCCATCACCTGATCGATCCAATCGGGGCGTGCGTAGGGGCGTTCGTAGGTCGGCCCGTCGTGGGCGACGGTGGTGGGATCCACGTCGACGACGGTTTCACCGTGCCAGTCGACGATCAGCCGATCGCCTTCGGTGACCTCGCCCACCACGGTGGCCAGCACGTCCCATTTGGCGCAGATCGCCATGAACTGATCGACGTCGTCGGGTTCCACGACGGCCATCATCCGTTCCTGGGATTCGCTCATCAGGATCTCTTCGGGCGACAGGTTGGCCTCTCGCAGCGGTACCACGTCCAGATCGACATGCATGCCGCCGTCACCGGCACTCGCCAGCTCACTGGTCGCGCAGGAGAGACCGGCCGCACCGAAGTCCTGTATGCCCTGGATGATGCCAGCCTCGAACAGCTCAAGGGTGCATTCGATCAGCAGCTTCTCCATGAACGGGTCGCCCACCTGCACACTGGGCCGCTTGGAGGGCTTCTCTTCGTCGAAGGTCTCGCTGGCCAGGATGGATGCTCCGCCGATCCCGTCGCCGCCGGTCGCTGCGCCGTACATGATCACCTGATTACCGACGCCGGTGGCTGCGGCCCGGTGCAGGTCTTCGTGGCGCAGCAGACCCACGCACAACGCATTCACCAACGGATTGCCGTAGTAGGTGCGGTCGAATTCCAGCTCGCCACCAATGTTGGGCAACCCCAGGCAGTTGCCGTAGCTGCTGACCCCGGAGACCACGCCGGGCAAGGTGCGGGCGGTGTCGGGGGACTCCAACGGCCCGAACCGCAACGAGTCCATCACGCCTATCGGGCGGGCACCCATCGCGAGGATGTCACGCACGATTCCGCCGACCCCGGTGGCAGCACCTTGGTGCGGCTCGACATAGGACGGATGGTTGTGGCTCTCAGCCTTGAAGGTGACCGCGTATCCCTGACCGATGTCCACGACTCCAGCGTTCTCGCCGATACCTGCCAGCAGCGGACCCCTGGGGGTGTCCTGACTGAGAACGCTGAAACGCTTGAGATGCACCTTGGACGACTTGTAGGAGCAGTGTTCGCTCCACATCACCGAATACATCGCCAGTTCGGCACCAGTGGGGCGGCGCTGAAGTATCTCGCGGATTCGCTGGTACTCGTCGGCCTTGAGACCCAATTCGGCCCACGGCTGTTCAACATCAGAGGTTTCGAACGCCTGCGCAACGGTGTCTGCCACCCGACCACTCTATCGGTCCCCGATGGCCCTGCCGTCGCATCGAATGCTGTCCAGAAACTCTCGCGGCGTGCCTGCCGTCGCCCCGTCGGCGAGCATCCGTACCGGGGCTTCAGACTCGGGCATAGTGGGCAACGAAGTTCTTCAGCACAAGATCGGCTCCGGTGACGTCAGCTACCCGACTGGCCGCTTTGATCGCATCCGCCTCACTGGGATGGAAGTAGCCGTGGTCACGATAGATGTCGATGCGGACCGACAACCCGTCGGCGTCCAGCTCCGGATGGAACTGGGTGGCGTAGAGGTTGTTCTCCAACCGGAACATCTGGAAGGGGCAACTCTCGCCTGTTGCCAGCAGGACAGCCCTCGGCGGCAGCGTCGTCAGTGCTTCCTTGTGGCCGACGAAGGCCTCGAAGGTCGCCGGGATCCCGGCACAGATCAGATCCGTCGCAGCTGCTTCACTGAGCGTGACAGTTGTCGCACCGACAGCTTCCGAGTAGGTCTCATCGATGTGGCCACCAGCGAAACGACCCAATGTCCCGACGCCGTAACAGGCACCGAAGAAGGGAAAGTCCTGGACGGCGATCTCCACCAACAGCTGGGCCAGATCGAATTCAATGCGCTGTTGCAGAGGCGACTTCTGCGCCTCGGGAGCTGCGGAGTTGAACGGGCTGCCGCCCAGCAACACCCCGGAGTACTGGCTCAGGTCCAGCTCCGGCAGCGGTTCGGCCTCCAGTCGGAAGCGGTGCAGTTCGGATTCCTCCAGACCGGAGTGGCGACAGAAGGCGAGGTACTCGTCGTCGGCCACCACGTCGTCGCTGCGGGTGGCGAGCAGCAGAAAGGGACGCATGGCCAGCGATCCTAGCCCTTCGGGCGAGCAGCTCGGGTTCGGCTCCGGCCGGCGGAGCCGAACCGTTCAGGACAACGAGTCACGCAGACTGTTCACCAACAGCTCGATGTCTTCTTCGGAGGCCACCAGGGGCGGCGCCAGCCGGAGGGTGGATCCGTGCGTCTCCTTGGCGAGCACGCCCCGGGCAAGCAGGGCTTCGCTGAGATCTCGACCCGACATCAGCCCGGGATTGACGTCTACACCCGCCCACAGACCGAACACCCGTGAGCTCACGACCGCGTCCTTGGGGAGCGTCGCGAGACCGGCCTCGAGCTGGTGACCCAACTGCATGGCTCGGGCCTGGTAGCTGCCGTCTGCCAGCATCCCCAGCACTTCGTGTCCAACGGCTGCCGACAACGGGTTGCCGCCGAAGGTCGAGCCGTGCGAACCAGGTGTGATGACGTGCATGATGTCGTCGTCGCAGCTGATGGCGCTCACCGGGACCACACCACCGCCGAGCGCCTTGCCCAGCACGTAGACGTCCGGGGTGACGCCGAAGCGATCGCAGGCGAAAGTGGCACCGGCCCGGCCAAGACCTGACTGGATCTCGTCGGCGATCATCAACACGTTGTGCAGACTGCACAGTTCGCGCAATCCGGTGACGAAGTCGGCGGGAGGCACGATCACACCGGACTCGCCCTGAACCGGCTCGAAGAGCACCGCCACGGTGTGTTCGTCAATCAGCTCCTCGACGGCCGATAGATCCCCGTAGACGGCTTGCCGGAAACCGGGCGTGTACGGGCCGAAGCTGCGACGCGCGGTGTCGTCATTGGAGAAGCTGATGATGGTGGTGGTGCGACCGTGGAAGTTGCCGTCCATCACGATGATGTTGGACTGGTTCGGGTCGACTTTCTTCACCTCGACGCCCCAACGGCGCGCGATCTTCAGCGCCGTCTCGACAGCCTCGGCACCGGTGTTCATCGGAAGCGAGCGCTCCTTCCCGGTCAGCTCCGCGAGCCGCTCCAGGAAGGGGCCGAGCTGATCGTTGTAGAAGGCCCGACTCGTCAAGGTGAGGCGATGCAACTGCTGCTCGGCTCGGGCCAGCAGCTTGGGGTGCGCATGGCCGAAGTTCAGCGCAGAGTAGCCAGCCAGACAGTCGAGATACCGGTTGCCGTCCACGTCGGTCACCCACGCACCCTCACCGGTGGCAAGCACGACGGGCAGCGGATGATAATTGTGGGCTCCATACCGCTCAGCCAGTTGAATGTGATCCATCCGATGCTCCCATCCGGTCATGTTGTCGCTGGGCGCATCATTGCACGAAAAATATCCCGCGTCACCCGACGTCTCGGTCCTGTACCTTGGCCCGCACCAGCCAGATCGCAGTTGCGACGGCACAGACCACTGCAGGAACCCAGGCCACGACTGCGTCCACCCAGGAGCCGAGAGCAAAACCAACGAGTAGAGCCACCGTGCCCAGCACGGCGATGATCTCACCCAGCGGAGCGAGCCGGGGTGCGGCGAAGATCTTCCAGTTGGTCACGAACAGACCCCCGACGACGATCACCACCACCGCTGGGCTCAATTCCAGCCGGTTGATGGCTTCGAGGAACTTGACGGCGGCAACGATCACGAACATGCCCGCCGCCGCGGTCGCGGTGGAGAACATCTCAATGCTGGCTCGGATCTGGCGCCCCGGGCCACGCCCCAAGAGCTCGACGATCAGGTAGGTGAGACCGAGCTGGGCGACCAGCCACAAGGAGAAACTGACCCCCCACAATTCTGGTAGATACCGACGCGACGATTCCAGAACCCAGAAGCCCGTAAAGATGACCGCGACACAGACCACGAGCACCGCCGGACCCAGCGGTCCCGATGTCGATGGATGCCACCACACGGCCCGGCGTGCCACCCCCCGGCTGGTGGATGAAACCCCGAATCCGCGGCGGGCGGGTGGTGGCCGGTGCATGCCGACAAGAATACCGCTGCGGGGCGACTCGCTGGCCCTCGATCCCGGCGCTTCACTGCACATTCGTCAGCACTCAGCTGCGCTCCGCCATCGGTTGGGGTCGGATTGCTCAGCCCCGGATAGCATCGCAGGTGAGGTGATGGTGATGACGCTGACAGCTGTTCTGGCGATCGACGGCGGACAGTCCGGATCTCGAGCATCGCTGAGATCGGCTGACGGTGAACAGATCGGCGAGATCTTCGCGTGCAACCGCATCATCACCGACAACCCGGTGATCCCTCAGCTCGCTGAGCTGATCACCCAACTGCACCAGTCGATTACCGAGAACTCGACACTCCGGAATTCAACCGCCCAGAACTCAATTGTCCCGACGGTGGACACCGTGGCCATCGGCACTACCGGGCTCTTGGCCGGTGACACCGCCTCTGAGCTGCTCGTCAATGTGGCCCAGCTCGGCGTCCGGCGTGTGCTGCTGGCGCACGACTCCGTCACCAGCTACACGGCGGCACTGGGCGCTGATCACGGTGTGATGACCGCAGCCGGAACCGGCGTGGTGACCCTCGCTGTGGGCGCTGAGTCGACCGCGAGGGTCGATGGCTGGGGATACCTGATGGGCGACTGCGGCTCCGGGTACTGGATCGGACGAGCTGGGTTGGAAGCGGGGATGCGCAACTTCGACGGCCGCGGCCCGGCAACCGGCATGCTGGACGCGATCCGGAGCGACTTCTCGGACCCGTCAGCCGCCTACATCGCGCTCCAAGGCGATTCGGCCAGAGTGGCCAGAGTGGCGAGCTATTGCCGCGTGGTCGCTGAGCTGGCGGACGGCGGAGACGCGATCTGTCAGGAGATCCTGAACCGGGCCGGCAACGAACTGGCGCTGTCAGCGGCCACTGCACTGGGCAGAGTGGCCGAACCGGACAACACCACAGCCTGTGCCCTGGGGTCCGTCTTCTCGTCTGAGATTCTCAAGGCCGCGTTCTGCGAGGAACTCACTGCCCGGCGTCCCGGCGTCACCATCGTGCCGCCACGCGGGGTTGGACTCGATGGCGCCCATCTACTCGCCCGACTCCCCACGGATCATCCGCTGCACCGGCGCGTGGACCTTGCCGTTGTAGGCGAATGACCGGAACGACGACCCATTCACCCCGAAGATCGCAACGGGTGTCAGACCAAGGTGGCGAGGAAGTTGATCACCGAGGAGAAGAAGCGTCTTCCGTCCAGCGAGGGGGAGGTGAGCTCTTCCATGTTGTGCTCCGGGTGCGGCATCAGGCCCACCACATTGCCGCGTTCGTTCGTGATTCCGGCGATGTCGTTGGCCGATCCGTTCGGGTTGCCCAAGTAACGGAAGACCACCTGGTTGTTGTCTTCGAGGCGATGCAGCGTCTCCGGATCGGCGACGTAGTTGCCCTCGCCGTTCTTCAGCACGATGGTGATCTCTTCACCGGCAGTGAAGTCGCAGGTCCACGTGGTGTCCGAACTCTCCACTCGAAGTCGCTGATCGGTGCAGATGAAGTGCCGAGACGCGTTGCGAATCATCGCGCCCGGCAGCAGGTGGGACTCGCACAGCATCTGGAAGCCGTTGCAGATACCGAGCACCGGCAAGCCGGACTCAGCGGCCCGCACCACCGCGGTCATCACGGGAGAGAACCGGGCGATGGCGCCGCAACGGAGATAGTCACCGTAGGAGAAACCTCCGGGCAGCACCACTGCATCCACGTCGCTCAGGGCGTCGGATCCGTGCCACAGCGGTACCGCCTCGGCACCGGACAACCGCACCGCTCGCAGCGCGTCGTGGTCGTCAAGTGAGCCGGGAAAGGTCACGACGCCGATCCGGGTGGTCATCAGTGCTGCACCCGCACGTCGAAGCTCTCGATGACGGTATTGGCCAGCAACTGCTCGGCCGCCAGACGAACCTCTGCCAAGTGCTCCTCGGTGACCTCCCCGGGCACCTCGATCTCGAAGCGCTTGCCTTGGCGCACCGACATGTCGTGGTAGCCGAGGCGGGCCAGCGCCCCGGTGACAGCCTTGCCCTGGGGATCGAGGATCTCGGGTTTGGGCATCACGTCAACAATGATCTGGGCCATGGTCTGATCCTAACGGTGGGGTGCGGCGAACTGGTCAAGATCCAGGTGTGATCCGGTGAGCCGGAAGAATGCCTCCAGATACCGTTGCCGGGTGGCCTGGACGACGCCCGCTGGAAGGGTGGGCGG
>JAGXHS010000167.1 GCA_024636075.1 Propionibacteriaceae bacterium | reverse complement strand
GGCTCACCAGGGGATTCACCGGCTGCCGCAGCCGGTTCCAGGGAAGCCAACGAGTCACCGGCGTCCGGGTAGGTGAAGTGCACCTCGCGGAACTCGACGCTGCCCACACCGCTCGCCCGGCGGACGTCGGGGGCATCACGGATCGCCGGCTCGAGATCGAGGACTTCGAAGACCCGCTCGAAGCTCACCAGCGCACTCATCACGTCGATACGGACATTGCTGAGGTTCATCAGCGGCCCGTACAGCTGGGCAAGCAGACCGGCCAGGGCGGTCAGTGTGCCGACGGTGAGGGACCCCTCGATGGCCATCAGGCCACCGGCACCGTACACCAGAGCAGTGGCCAGGGCCGCCACCAGGGTGAGCGAGGTCATGAAGAACCGTCCGACCATCGCACGCCGCACGCCCATCTCGGCGACGGCCTGCGCCTTGCCAGCGAAGTATTCGTGCTCCTGCTGCGGTCGGCCGAAGAGCTTCACCAACAAGGCACCGGAGACGCTGAACCGTTCAGTCATGCTGTTGGCCATGTCGGCGTTCAGGTTCATCGCGTCACGGGTCAACGTGGCCAACCGGTTGCCCACGATCCGAGCCGGGATCATGAAGATCGGCAGCATCACCAGCGACGCAAGCGTCAACCGCCAACTGAGGGCACCCATGGCGCCGACGATCAGCACGGCGGAGATGATGCTGGACAGCACGTTGGACAGCGTTGAGGTGAACGCCTGTTGCGCACCGATGACATCTGACTGGAGCCGGGACACGAGCCGACCCGTGTTGCTGCGCGAGAAGAAGGCCAACGGCATCGACAGCACGTGGTCGTACACCTGGGACCGCAGGTCTGCGATCAGACCTTCCCCGATCCGGGCGGAACACCACCGTTGGACGACCGTCACGACCGCCAGCAGCACCGCGATGCCAGCCACGATCAGGGCGGTGCGAATCACCACCTGCCGATCGCCGGCGAGCACACCGTTGTCGATGATGACCTTGAACAACAGTGGCGTGGCGACGCCGAGCGCCGCCGATGCCACGATGCAGATCGTGAAGACGATGAGCATCCCCCGATAGGCCAGCCCATAGCTCAACGTGCGACGCAGCACTCCGGGGGCGAGTTGATGCCCCTTGGTCTCAGGATTCGACCGTGCCAGACGGCCCACCATCGGACCGCCGCCACCACCGAAACCGCTCACCTGGTCCTCGACCAGACGACGTCAGACGCACTCACTTCCGCTTTGATTTCTTTCTCCCTCTTTGATTTCTGCTTCCTTCTTGGCCTGCGTTCACTTTCCACTTGGGGTTGTACTGGCTGACGGGGTCGCCGCAACCCGGACGTTCTGGTATCGCTGGTCGACATCAAGCCACCAGCGCAGTACTTCATCGCGTTGACGCCTCACCCATTCGCGATCGGTGCTCTCGATCAGGTCCCTGGTTTCGTGGGGGTCCTGGACGACGTCGAAGACCTGGTCCCTGCGGTCTGAGAAGAAATGGATGTACTTGCGGTCGCCCACCAGACGGGACACGCACTGACCGGTGTCGATGCAGGTGAAGTTCAAGATGCCGCGACTCCCACCAGCGAGCAAGGACCTGTCCTCCTGCACAGCATCCACCAACCGGTAGCCCAGAAGTTCGGCGGCCGTGGGAAGGATCGCCGTCTGCTGCACGGGTTGATCCACCGTCACCGCTTTGGGGCTGCGGGGATCGTGTACGAGCAAAGGTATCCGGAGTCCTTCTTCGTTGGGAATGTTGTCGTGGGACCATCGGCCATGCTCACCGAAGCCCTCGCCGTGGTCGCCGACGATGATGAACACGGTGTCGTCGTACAACCCCAAGTCCTTGAACTGTTGGATCACCTTGCCCACGAAACGATCCTGGTAACGCACCCCGTTCAGGTACTTGTTCATCAGTGGGTCGTCGACGTAGCGCTTCTCCGTCAGTTTGGGGAGGGTGTAGTCGTGGTGGGCGCTGACAGTCAGATAGGTCAGCAGGAACGGCGACCGGGTGCCGTTGCGCGCCAGCCAGTCACGGCTGGGTTTCAGCATGATGTCGTCCTCGAAACCAAAGTAGTTGGCCTTCGAGAACCCGGACTTGGCCATCGAATCGACCGCACGGAAATGGTCGTAGCCCATCGCGCGTGCCAGTTTCCTGCGCCGCTCGAAGGTTTCGGTGGCGGACTGGAAGTAAGCCGTCTGGTAGCCCTGTTCCGACAGCATCTCGGGCAGGCACTTGGCATAGAGGCCGTCAGGGTCTGACTCGGTGTTCTGGTGGTCGAACGGCGGCTCCACCCCGCACTGGGTCGCCACCAGCGCCTTCGAGGTGTGCGGAAGGATCGTGTAGGCCCGGGTGGCGGTGAGACTGGTGCGGCGCAACTCGTCCAACACAGGAGTGATGGGTTCGCCGACATCCGGCAGCAGCTCCGTCGCCCGCTGCGACTCCAGTGTGATCACCACGAGATTGGGGTGCTCGTCGGCTGTCGGCCTCAGCGATCCCTGGTTGGGGTCATGCGTCGGCACGGGGTCGTTCAGCTGCACCGGAAAGGCAGTGGCGGCATCGATCGGCGCCATCACCAGGTTGGTCAACGGAGCCCGCCCAAACCGCGCTGAAGCAGTGGGCGCTGTCCACGTGGACGCCACCAGCAGGCCGATACCGATGAGAACCAAGGCCCTGCGACGCAGCCGATGTCGAGTGGCGTACCGGATCTGCTCCAGCCACCGCCGCTGCCCGAGCGCGGCGTTCAGTCGAGGACTCGCCCAGAACGGAAAGACCAGACTCAGCACCACTGCCAACACCAGCAGTGTCACGTCGGACGATCCCATCTGGGAGCCGACCACCCCGGTGATCTCCCCCGGATGCAGGACGGCGACGCTGATCATCTGCCAGTCCAGCGCTACTCCGGTGCGTAGCTGGTACTCGTGGTAGCTCACCAACAGGATCGCGAGAACCGCGGTCGCCAGATGGGCGACGAGGAGCCAGAGGCGTTTGCTCGCCGGTTGCCGGGGCATCCGGCACACGACCACCCACAACAGGATCCAGCCGAGCGCGAATGCGGTGTCGCTGGTCAGTGTTGACCAGGCCGCAAGTGGTCCCGGCGAGTACGACAGGTGCGAGACCCGCAGCGCCTTCAAGACCACGCCCAGCACACCCACGGGCACGGTCAGTACCAGCAGGTGCAGGATTCTGTTCGTGGGCGTGAGCGAACGCCGGATGAACGGGCGGAGACGGGACATAGAAGAGATTCTAACTTCTTCGCAGAATGCCTCCCAAAGCCTCGGTCAGGCCAGGCACACCAGGTCTGCGTAGTCGGCGGACCACAGGTCCTCAGAACCGTCGGGCAACAGCAGTACCCGATCCGGTTCAAGGGCCTGGACGGCGCCCTCGTCGTGCGTCACCAGAACCACTGCGCCGGAATAGGTACCCAGCGCCTTCAGCACTTCTTTGCGGGACGCCGGATCGAGGTTGTTCGTTGGTTCGTCCAGCAGCAGCACGTTGGCTGATGACACCACCAGCGTCGCCAATGCCAGCCGGGTCTTCTCCCCTCCGGACAGCACCCGGGCCGGTTTCTCCGCGTCGTCGCCCGAGAACAGGAATCCGCCCAGAACCCGGCGGCACTCGGTGGAGCTGAGTTCCGGCGCGGCAGAGGTCATGTTCTCCAACACCGTCTGCGAGAGATCCAGCATGTCGTGTTCCTGCGCGAAGTACCCGATCCGCAGACCGTGGCCTGGTTTCAGCCCACCGGTGTCCGGATCCTCCACCCCCGCAAGGATGCGCAACAAGGTCGTCTTGCCGGCACCGTTGAGGCCCAGGATGACCACTCGTGAACCACGGTCGATGGCCAGGTCCACGTCGGTGAAGACCTCCAACGATCCGTACGACTTGGAGAGCTCACCGGCCATCAGTGGGGTCTTCCCGCAGGGGGCGGGCGCAGGGAACCGGATCGCGGCCACCTTGTCACTGGCCCGCTCCTCGTCCAGTCCGGCCAGCAGCCGTTCGGCGCGTCGGGCCATGTTCTGCGCAGCGACCGCCTTGGTGGCAGTGGCGCGCATCTTGTCCGCCTGCGCCATCAGCTGCCCCGCCTTCTTCTCGGCGTTGGCGCGTTCCCGCTTGCGTCGTTTCTCGTCGGTCTCACGCTGGCTCAGGTAGAGCTTCCACCCCATCGAATAGATGTCCATCTCGGCGCGGTTGGCATCGAGGTGGAAGACCTTGTTGACGGTGGCCTCCAACAATCCAGTGTCGTGGCTGATCATGATCAGCCCGCCGTGGTAGCCCTGCAGGAAGGCCCGCAGCCAAACGATCGAATCCGCATCGAGGTGGTTCGTCGGCTCGTCCAGGAGCAGCGTGTCGGCGCCGGAGAACAGGATCCTGGCCAGTTCGACGCGGCGCCTCTGACCACCGGACAGGTTGCGCAGTGGCTGCTCCAGCACCCGATCCGGCAGGCCCAGGTTCGCGGCGATCCTGGCAGCTTCCGACTCGGCAGCGTAACCACCTGCAGCGACCAATTGCGCCTCGGCACGGGTGTATGCCTCCATCGCCGCGGTCCGTTCGTCGTCCTGGGTACTGCTCATCGCGTCCTCGAGATCCCGCATCCGCACCAGGATGCGATCCAGACCGCGTGCAGACAGGATGCGATTCCGTGCCAGCGAGTCCAGGTCGCCGTCACGTGGATCCTGCGGCAGGTAGCCCAACTGCCCGGTGCGGGTGACTTGACCGGCTGCCGACAGGCCCTCACCGGCCAGAATTCTGGTGAGGGTCGTCTTCCCGGCACCGTTGCGCCCCACCAGACCGATCTTGTCGCCACCGATCACCTGGAAGGAGACAGGGGACAACAACAGCCGTGCGCCGGCCCGGACTTCGACATCTTTCACATTCAGCACCCGTGCATTATTCCCTCATCACACCCGGTACCAAGAATTGTGGCCGCTCACTTCTCCCTGAGATCGGGCCATTTGTCCTGTTCCGGGGGAACCCGCACCGGCTGTGGGTTGCGCAGCTGGTAGCGCTTCTCCTTCAGCCACCGACCCGGCATGATGCCCAGCATGCCGAAGGCGATGTAGACGAGGACGTAGGGCAAGGCAGAGGCGTTGTAGATGTTGAACACGGTGGGGATGAACAACAGACCCATCAGCACCGGCAACCACCATCCCCAACCCTTGCGGAAGGCGAAGGTGGCCGCCAACGCCAAGTTCGTGAACGGATTGATCGCCAGCAGCGAGATCTGCAACAACCGCAGCATCTGCTCGTCGGTGACAGAACTCCGGGTCGCCACCAGAATCACCGGCACGTTGTAGATCACCACGATCGAGACCAGGTACCCGAGGCCTTGGGTGGCGGTTCGTTTCAGTGCCCTCATGTGGTTGCTTTCCCATCGCTGGCTGAACCGATCAGCTGGCACGCTACACGGGGGGACAACGCAGCTCCGATCAATCGACTCACTCCATTCTGACGCATCGTCGCAATAGTGTTGTTCCGCCGCTCACAGGGAGGCTTGTCATGCATGAACTGCATGTCGTCGTCGGCGCAGGATCGGTTGGGTCGACCGTCGCCACTCTCCTGGCACGCGAGGGGAACCGGGTGCGGCTCGTCACCAGGTCGGGCACCGGTCCGAGCCACGACGGGATCGAGCGAGTGAGCGC
>JAGXHS010000166.1 GCA_024636075.1 Propionibacteriaceae bacterium | reverse complement strand
TCAGCCGAAGAAGCGATTTCTTGACCAGCCGAGATCGCACCGACTGAAAGGGTGCCGGAGAAGGGACTCGAACCCTTCAGTCCAGGTTCCTTCTCCTGTGCAGAAGTTGCTAGCTAATCGGCTCTCACTAGCTTCAACGCCTAGGTCGAATTGTCCTCACGGTAGGGCACAAGTACCCTCAGATGGACTAGAGTTACCACAGATGTTGCACGAATGTTGCACGCCAGAGGGGTGGGCTGATGGCGCGGAGACGGAGTTTCGGGAGCATTCGACGGTTGCCGTCGAAGCGCTACCAGGCGAGCTACGTCGGGCCGGATATGGTCCGTCACACCGCCCCTGTGACGTTCTCGGCCGCTGGTGACGCCGAGGCGTGGCTCAACGCTGAGCGCGGACTCATCGAGGCCGACTTCTGGAAGTCTCCGGCCGAGCGCAGCACCGAGGCCGCACGGGAGGCTGCCGAGAACCTGACGGTGGACGAGTTCGCGGCTCAGTGGCTGGCCGACCTGCGCCTGCGAGCCGCCACGCGCCGCGATTACGATTCGCTGTTGCGGAACCACATCTCCCCGGCGCTGGGAAGGACGCCGGTTCGCAACCTCACGAAGCTGGAAGTGCGCCGGTGGTGGCGGGAGATGGACCCGGACAAGCCGCGCGCCCGGTCCAAGGCGTTCCAGCTGCTGCATAACATCATGGGCGACGCCGTCGAACAGGAACTCATCGAGGTGAACCCGGTGACTTTGCCCCGTCGCACCAAGATCCGCACCAAGCGGGCGAAGAAGATCCAGGCCCTCACGCTAGGGCAACTGAACGCCACGGCGGACAAAATGCCGGAGCGGCTGAGGATGGCCGTCCTCCTGGGCGCCTACTGCGATTTGAGATACGGGGAAGTGTCGGAGCTGAGACGGCGTGATGTCGACCTCGACGCCGGCACGCTGGAAGTGTCCCGCGGGGTAGTGAAGGTGCGCGGCGGCTACGTTGTCGGCGAGCCCAAGACGGAGGCCGGCGTGCGGATGGTCTACATTCCTCCTCACTTGCTCCCGGAGTTGCGTCAGCACCTCGATCAGCACGCTGCTTCCGGACCCGATGGCCTGTTGTTCCCGGCTCCGAACGGGGGGCACCTTCATTCGTCGTCGTACGCCCGTTCGTTTGCCAAGGCTGCGACCGCTGCTGGACGTCCGGACGCCACGCCGCACACGTTGAGACACACGGGGGTCTCGTTCTCGCACAAGGCGGGCGCTACGTTCGCGGAGAACAAGGCCCGGGCCGGTCACACGTCCGAGGCCATGACCCTGCTGTACACGCACGCTCTCGACGGGGCAGACAAGGCCCTCGCCGAGGCGCTGTCAAGGATGGCTGAGGAGGGCTAAGATTAGCTTGAAGTCGATAGCCATAGCCCTGACGTCGATGCCGTCGTACGCCTTCTCTCCGGTGTCGATGAAGCCCGCGAGGCGGGCAGCGACATACTCCTGGCTACCCTGACGGTTGCCGGTTGGGCTGGCCGCATTCGCGGGCGAAGAAGGTTTCCGGCACGAGTGAGGCGCCCCGCCTGCCGTGATAGGTAACGTCGTGACTGCGGACGGTTTCGCTGTTGACACCAAGATCAGCGGCGCCGCCAGTGCGCACTTGTTTGATCAAAGTCGGGAACGAGGGGTGCACGTGCGATTTGAGCCGTGGCCTGGAGCCAGACTTCAAGATCCTGGCCGTCGAGTCCAGCGTGGATGGTCTCAGCCAGCCGCACCTGGTCGTCGACCACCAGCGTTTGCACGTCATCATCCTTATGCCTCCAGTGGCCCAGAGATGACGTCGTAGCGGTGGCATTCGGCCGCGAGACTGCACAGTCAAGGCCCAGACGCGAGCGCCAATGCTGCGATGGCGCCTCCGTTTCCGCATGGTTCTTGTGCGGCGCGGTCGAACCTGAATGGATCGACAGGTTAGGTCAGGTTCCGCTCAGGGGCGGGCCTGCACAGTGGGGATTGTTCACATGATCCCAACAGAAGGAAACCCCATGAACATCAAGAAGATCGTCATTGGCGGCGCCGCCGCCACAGCCCTCGGCGTGGCGGCTCTGGCCGGAACCGGGACTCTTGGCTTCGCGGCCGGTACCGCACCGGTCGCCAACACCCACCAGACCAGCTCCGTCCAGCAGGGCGACCAGAGCGCGCCCGACGCCACGGCATCGTCCGAGAAGGCCGACAGCGAGACCGCAGGCGAGTCCGATGGTCCCGGCGGACATGCCGACGCCGACGGGGTCGACGTTGACCACCAGTTCGACGGCAACGAGTAAGCAGGAGTGCTGAACGCGGGCGGCCGAGGTGGTTCTCGGCCGCCCGCGGGCGTATGCACGGCGTCTACCCTGACGTTGAACAGACCAACGGCAAGGAGACGACAGTGCGGGTCCTGGTGGTGGAGGATGAACGCCCCTTGGCGACGGCACTGCGCCACACCCTGGAGGCCGAGGGCTTCAGCGTGATGCTGGCCTCTGACGGCATCGACGGCGACTGGGCGGCCCGCGAGCACGACTTTGACGTGATCGTCCTGGACGTGATGCTGCCAGGGATGTCCGGCTATGACATCTGCAAGAACGTGCGAGCGGCCGGGGACACCACACCAATCTTGTTCCTGACCGCCAAGGACGGCGAGTACGACGAAGCAGACGCCCTGGACATCGGCGCCGATGACTTCGTCTCCAAGCCGTTCTCCCCGGTGGTGCTGGTGGCCCGTCTGCGGGCGCTGCTCCGCCGCAGCAGCGCCGGCCCGGACCCGTCTTTGACGGTCGGGTCGTTGCGGGTCGAACCGGAACGACACCGGGCCTGGCTGGGCGACCAGGAGCTGCACCTGACCGCCCGCGAGCTCGGGCTCCTCAGCTACCTGGCGCACCGGGCGGACCATGTGGTGAGCAAGACCGAGATCCTCGAGCATGTCTGGGACCAGGCCTTCGATGGTGACGCGAACGTCGTGGAGGTCTACATCGGCCACCTGCGACGCAAGCTCGCGTCGTCGACGGATGTCAGCATCGAGACCGTCCGTGGCGTCGGGTATCGCCTGGGCGGGCGAAAGCGATGACGTGGACCAGACTTGGCGTCCGCGGACGCATCACGCTGGCAGCCACAATCGCGGTCGCGATAGTCCTGGCGCTGGCCGGCGTCGCGCTTGTCGTCCTGCTGCAGCGCGATCTGCTGGCGGGGGTGGATGCGTCGGCACGCACCCGGGCCCAAGACATCGCGGGTTTCAGCAACGGGACGCTACCGTCGGTCCTGCCCGCGGCCCAGGACGACGCCAGCGTGGTGCAGGTGCTCGACAGTAGCGGGCGGGTCCTGGCAGCCAGCGGCAACATTGAGGGCGAGAGCGCGCTGGTCCGGCCGAACCCGGCCCAACGCGGGCTTCAGATCAGCACGCTGTCCGGGCTTCCGATCGGCAGCGGTGAGCGTTTCCGGGTCCTGCAGGAGACGACCGGACTCCCGGCGGCGCGGCGCACGATCGTGGTGGCTCTGTCGTTGGCCCCGGTCGAGAAGGCGGTCCGGAGCGAGCGGTCGCTACTTTTCCAAGTCCTGCCGGCGGCACTGCTGCTGACCGCGCTGGTTACCTGGCTGGGCGTGGGTCGCGCGTTGGCCCCGGTCGAGCGTATACGCCGCGGCGTCGCCGCGATCGGCGGCGGTGACCTGTCCGAACGGGTGCCCCTGCCGGCATCGCGCGACGAGGTGCACCGCCTGGCCGAGACCATGAACTCGATGCTCGACCGGTTAGAGGCATCCGCAGGGCGCCAGCGCCGGTTCGTCGCCGATGCCTCCCACGAGCTGCGCAGCCCCCTGGCCAACATGCAGGCATCCCTGGAGGTAGCTCTTGCCCGCCAAGACCTCGACCTGTGGCAGGAGACCGGCCAAGACCTCCAGGGCGAGTACGACCGCATGCAACACCTGGTCGAGGACCTGCTGCTGCTGGCCCGCCTGGACGGGCGCCTCCCACTGGCCCACGACGAGGTCGACCTGGACGATGTGGTGCACGACGAGGCCGAGCACCTACGCAGACATGGCTCGGTGGCGGTCCACGTGCTTCCCCTGCCTGCGCTGCGGATCCGAGGCGATGGCGCCAGGCTCGCCCAGGTCGTGCGCAATCTGGCCGACAATGCCGCTCGCCATGGTGCCACCACTGTGACGCTGTCGCTGCGCAGGGACGGCGACTGGGCTGTTGTGCGAGTGGCCGACGACGGTCCGGGTGTGCCGGCCGAGCACCAGGATCGGATCTTCGAACGGTTCACTCGCCTCGACCAGGCACGGGCCCGCGACAGCGGTGGCAGTGGGCTGGGCCTGGCGATAAGCCGAGAGATCGCCCAGGCCCACGGCGGCTCACTGACTCTGCTTGTCGGGGCAGCGGTTTCGGGGGCGGTCTTCGAGCTGCGACTTCCGTGCGAGCCTTGAGACAGTCAGATTCACTCGGAAAACAGACGCCACACACCGATCGAGGCTGGGTGAAATTCACGGACATGCGGGTCAGTCGGCAACCGCCAGCACCGAGCCCCACGGTGGCAGTTGTGTGTGTCTCATTGGGTTCATCCTCCTTGCAATCGAGAGTTCAGGGGAATCGAGAGTTCAGGCGGCTCCGGGCCCGACCAGCAGGCCAGCCAGGCGCCACTCCAGGACGCCGTCTGTGGCCCGTCGGGCGTGGAGTCCGTGAGCGTTGAGCAGCCGGACGGCGTCGTGGGCGAGGACGCAGTACTGACCACGGCAGTAGGCGACGATTTCGCCGTCCCGCGGCAGCTCTGCGAGCCGGTCGGCCAGTTCCCCCAAGGGAATGTGGATCGCGCCTGGCAGGTGCCCGCCGGCGTACTCCGGCTCGGGGCGGACGTCAAGTACGACGGCGTCACCGTTGTCGAGGCGGCGAAGCAGCTCCTCTGTGTCGACGGCGTCGGTGTCATCGGGCCCGAGGTAGGCCCGTCGAGCGAACTCCGTGTGAGGGCGGTGGGCCCTGGCGACCCGCCGCAAGTGTTCCCAGAGTCCGGCAACGTCGTCGCCGGTGAGGGAGTAGTAGATCCGCTTGCCCTCACGACGGGGCTCGACCAAGCCCGCTTCGCGCAAGGTCTGCAGGTGTGCGGAGCAGGTGCTCATCCCAACCGATGCGGCTGCGGCGAGATTCTCGACGCTGCGCGGACCTTGGCTGAGGAGGTCGAGGAGCTCGAGCCGCTTGGGGTTGCCGAGGACCTTGCCCACCGCGGCGAACTCGGCGAACAATGCCTCCTTGCTGGATCGCTCACCCATGGTCTGCTCCCTCGGGCATGGTGTCGGCGGGCCGGTAATGGGTTTCGTACATCCTGAACGCGACCACGAAAGCCGAGACGACGCTGACGGCTGATGCCACCCATATTGCGGTGCGCAGGCTCCAGAGGTCGGCGACGACACCGCCCATCAGGGCGCCGACCGCGTAACCGAGATCGCGCCAGACCCGGTAGATGCCCACGGCTCGGCCTCGCCAGGACGGGTGGGCCACGTCCCCGATCGCGGCGAGGAGGGTGGGAT
>JAGXHS010000165.1 GCA_024636075.1 Propionibacteriaceae bacterium | reverse complement strand
TGCTGTCCAGGACGACGCAGGCGCGGCCCTGCTTCGTCAGGTGGTACGCCGTGGACAGGCCGGCCTGACCGGCTCCGATGATCACGGTCTCGATGTGTTCGGTGGACATGGTTCCTCCTAGCGTCGGGTGATATTCCGACGTTAGGTAGAGCGCAGCGTTCACCGCGTCGGGCAGGATGCCCAACTGGTTCCGGCCGCATGGGTCGGTTGACCCATCAGCGGAAGGCGCCCAGTGCGGTGATCGCTTTGCCGAGCACGAGCGGGTGCATTTCGCACCGTGCCTTCATCGGTGAGCACCGACTCGGAGTGTCGACATCACGCCGGAGGACCTCGAAACGAGCCTCTCGAAGTCACACATCGAGAGAGTGAATCCCGCTGGCCGATTCGCCAGCGGTCAACTGGCGGATCGGCCGGCGGATCGGTCAACGCGAGTCGCTGGCCGTTGGCCACCGGCAAAACCCCGACGCGGTCACTGCCGGCCCGCCCGACGGCATACCTCGCTATTTCATGGGCAGCGTGGCAGGACTGAGTCACACGGACCGGGACCGGGCGACCGTGGCCGCCACGATTGTGGCGTCCTCCCCGACGCCGCAGAGCAGGGACGACTTGCGTTTGCGCAGGAAGTGCACGCCGCAGAAGTAGAGCCCGGGCACCGCGGTGGAAAGGTCGTCGCCCACGATGGGGAAGCCCAAGTCATCGAAGACCGGGAAATTGACCCAATCTGCGTAGTCCGGCCGGAAGCCGGTCGTGAATACCACGGCGCCGAAGCCCGCCAGGTCGATCTCCACGAGGGGGTCGCAGTGGAAGGGCGTCGGGTCCGGCATCTCAGGCAGGGTGTCGCCGAACGTCGTGACCAGCACGTTTCGTATGTCGGTGTACCTGGCGTCGCCGAATGCCACCGACCCTGCCAGGTCGTCGGCGAACTGCACCTTTCCCCCGGACACACCAGCCAACCGTCCGACCAGCTGGACACCGAGGTCCTGTAGGACTCTGTAGTGCAGGTCGTGACCGCCACGAGCGCCGCTGGCCTGCACGTTGGCGCCCAGGCGAGCGGCCGGGCTGGGTAGTGCGCCCACAGGCTGGTCGAAGAACGGCGTACCCGTGAGCCACGTCACCACGTCCAAGTCGCCGAGCCGACGAGGAACCCAGGGGGCTCGGCCACACGCCAGGAACGTCTCGCGTCCGGCTCGGTGGAGCTCCTCGGCGAGCTGGACACCGGTCTGCCCACTCCCGATCACGAGGACCTTGCCGTCGGGCAGGCTGGCCGGGTTGGTATACCCGGCCGCGTCGAGCACCAGAACATCGCTCGGGAACGCTGCTGCCAGCGGCGGACGGTGCGGCTTCTGGTAGGCGCCGGTGCAGACGACGACCGAATCGGCGTCGATCGGGCCGTCGTTCGTCTCGAGGCGAAGCCGGCTCGGTCCGCCTGCCACCAAGCTGTCCACCCGCACACCCTGGCGGATCGGCCCGGCATGCTGCGCGGCGTACTTCTCGAGGTAGGCCACGATTTCGTCGCGTGAGACATGCCCCTCCGGATCGTCACCGCCGTACGGGCTGCCAGGCAGATCGAGCGTCCAGTTTGGAGTGACCAGCGTGAAGCTGTCCCAGCGTGCGCGCCAAGCCGAGGCGACCTGGGACGCCTCGAGGACCACGTGCTCCACACCCAGCTCGCCCAGCTCGCGGCTGACCGACAATCCCGCCGGACCACCACCGACAATCACCACCGACACGTCCACCACCACCTCAAAGCGCCGAACCCCGTAGAGCCCACTATCGCGGCGCGGCATGGCGCCCGTAAAGGGGCTGTTCACAAATAGGAGTGGAGGAGGGGCCTGAATCCTCCGCTGTCCAGCAGTGAGCGGGCGATGTTGTGGGCCAGGTTCCGGAAGCCGAGGGCCGTGCCGCGGAGGCGGAACCTGTCAAGTGTTGATTGCCGGGTTGTTCAGGGTTTTGTTTGGACGGTTGGCTTGTTGATCCAGGCTTCGGTCGGTGGGCTGGCGGCCCAGTGTCGCCAGCTCCGGCAACGCCGCGGGGACCCCAGACTTGAGTCATTCGATGACCTTCAGCAGCTGCTGCTTCCCGAGAACGCGGTCCTTGTTCTGGTACGCCTCGATGACGTTCTGGTAGACGCTCCAGGTGACTTCCACCACGGCATGCGCATCGTCAGCGAAGACCGATTCGAGCCGGTGTTTCTGCTTGTCACGCAACATTTCGTAGCCGCACCGCAGGCTGGCGCGGATGCTATGGAGCGGGTCCCCGGTCCGGCCTCGGTGCCCCATGGTCAGTTGCTGGACACGCTGGCGGGCCTCGTCGAGGTCCTGGTTATGCCGATGTCGTGTGTGTTGCGCCTAGCGAAGGGTCGGTTGGAGTGGCTGAAGGTCGGCATAATTCGGGGGTTCTTCGGGGATGGTGGTTCTTTCTCCTACTGGAAGGAACCACGCTCATGCACTCGATTTCCGATCCGACCCACGTTCGGTTCACCGGCCCACTGGCCCGCCACGCTTCGGGACTGGTTGAAGAACTGGCACTCCTCGGCTACGCAACTACCTCAGCAACGAACCAAGTCCAGCTCGCGGCCCACCTGTCACGGTGGCTGGCTTCCGAGGGCCTGGCTGAGCAGGACCTGACGGGACCTGTGATCGAGCGGTTCTTGGCTGCCCGCCGGTCAAGTCACACCCACCACCACTCGTTGCAAGCGCTGGCTACAGTCCTTTGCTATCTACGGCGACAAGGTGTGGTGCCCGCGGCGGTGGTGACGGAACCGTCGTCCCAGCCGATGTGGTGCTGGCCCGTTACCGCCGATGGCTGAGGCAGGAGCGTGGTTTGAGTGTTCCCGTGACTGAGGCGTACTCACATTGGGTCGCGCCCTTCGTGAACCACAGGACCGACGCAGGTGGGCAGTTGAGGCTCGCGGAGTTGACCGCCAACGACGTCGCCGGATTCGTGTCCGCGTCCTTGCCGATGATGACCCGCAAGACGGCGCAGATGACCGCCTGCGCCCTGCGTTCATTCCTGCGTTTCCTCCACGAGCAGCAGATGGTCGCGGTGGGGCTTGCTGATGCGATTCCGGCAGTGCTCCACCGCCGGTTGTCTGGGCTACCCCAAGCGCTCACTCCAGCCCACGTGGTTGGCTTGCTGGCGGTCTGCGACCGCAGCACCTCGGTGGGACGTCGCGATTACGCGGTGATCACCGTGTTCCACCGATTGGGCCTGCGCTGCGCCGAGGTCGCTGGGCTGCGGCTCGAGGACCTGGACTGGCAGGCCGGGACCCTGCTCATCCACGGCAAGGGTGATCGGATTGACCGGCTTCCGTTGCCGATCGACGTTGGCGAGGCAATGGTGGACTACCTGCACCACGGACGCCCGCGGACCACATCTCGGGCCGTATTCGTCAGGGCACACGCACCATTCACCGGGATGGCGCCCTCGTCAGTGAGTTGCATCGTTGGCCGGGCTGCGCAGCGGGCCGGGCTGGGCACCATCCATGCACACCGGTTGCGTCACACCACAGCCAGCCGCACCCTCAACGCGGGAGCGAGTTTGGAGGAGGTCGCACATCTGCTTCGGCATGCCAGTGCATCCACAACCGTCATCTACGCCAAAACCGACCAGACTAGGCTCGCGCGATTGTCGCGGCCGTGGCCAACACGGCCGGACGTCGGCGGCCAGTCATGAGTACGACACCAGAAGAACTCAGCAACATGGTCGCCGAGTACCTCAGGGTTCGCCGCTGTCTGGGATACAAACTCCACCACATCGAATACACGATGGACCGCTACCTTGCCTGGCTGAACGAGCACAACGCCGACGGCATCACCGTCGAGAATGCCCTCGCTTTCGCGACGGCCCCCACCGGGGCTGCCCCACGCTGGCAGGCGCTGAGGCTCTCCGCCATCCGGTGCTTCGCGAAGTGGGCCTGCCTTCTGGACCCCAGCATCGAGGTCCCGCCAGCCAAGCTTCTCCCGGCCAGGGCAACCCGCGTCGCCCCCTACATCTATACCCCCGAAGAGATTCAGGCGTTGCTGGCGGCCACGGACCTGCTCCGGCCAGCACTTCGGGCTGCGACCTTCCGCACGTTGATCGAGCTTGACACCAAATAGGAGCATCGCCCCCCGCCAGGGCTCGTCTACTTGGCGGTGGACGAACCGAAGGGTGACCCTGCTCAGGGCGGGGAGGGACTCAACTCGCCGAGACCGACCCGCACGTCAGGTCGTACCCGGAGCGACACATGAGGTAGTACGCGGACACAAGCGGCGCAACGTCGTCGAGCGCGCCTTCAATCGCCTCAAGGACTGGTGCGGCCTGGTCACCCGCTACGACAAGCTCGCCATCACCTACCGAGGAGGAGTAGTCCTCCGAGTCATCCTGCTCTGGCTACAACCTTGAGAGACGCATCCTGGAGGCATACATCCCAGCTGCGGTCTCGGTCTTCTGAAGGACTCGTAAAACTCGGCTGGCGGCACGGAGCCGGCCGGCGTGACATGTTCCGTTCATGTTGGGGTGCCAGACTGAGGTAATGACACCAGTGGAATCAACAACTCAGCCACCCGTCGAAGAGCCCAACCGAAGCGACCTCACCGCGTCCGAGGAAGTGCTTCGCCAGCTCGCACCCGACGTCGACGGCGAAGTCATCGAGGGCCTGGTCCAGACCGCGTACGACGACCTGATGCCTGCCAAGGTGGACAGTTACGTGCCGATCCTGATCGTGCATGAGGTCCGCGACATCCTTCGGCTCCGCCAGACGGCCTAACCGGGACCGCCGCCCATCGTCAGTGAGCACATGCAGTGGGGTCGCCCCACGAACGTAGATGAGTGAGGTCGGCGACCGAAAGCCGAGTCGGTGGCTACTGGCGAGATCGAGCCAGCCTCTGACGCAGCCCCCATGCCTCGCCAGCGGTCCGCAAACAGTCCGGCCGAGACCGACGATCGTCAACGACGCCCAGCGCACCCGCGAACACGTTTCCGCAGGTCAGACCATGTTTGTCGGCATCAACCGGCGTTGACCAACAACAGCCAGAACCCCGCCTGATCGTTCCGCTTCAACGACCCAGTCGGAGCCCGCCACGTGCATCAGCGCGTTTGTATCAAGTACGTTGCGGATGACAGACCCAGCGAGTCCTGATTCACCTTCGCTGACCGGGACCCTGCTCATCCTGACCACCTGACGGTCCAAGGACGTCGAGTCCGCGGTTGTGGTGGCCTTCGGGCCGGACGGGGAAGGTCCCGACGACGTCGGTGCGGCGGCGGATCTCACAGGTTCAGCCGCTCGTTGGGGTTGTTGGACCAGATCTGGCGCCAGAACGCCTGGGTGATCCCTGACGTGGAGGAGCCCCGGTAACGCTGTGGAACACTGGGGGATACTGGGCGGTTTCGGGAAGATCCGGCTTTGCAGGGAAGACCGCATTTGGTCATTTCCAGGGTCATGTGCGCCGCCGTTCCGCCCAGGCCGAAGGACTCGAAGACAATTCCGCCGACGCCGGACCTGCGTCCGATTCGAAGGAGCTCTCGCCGTGACCGACCCCGCCGAGCGTGATGCCGCGCTGTTCCCGGACCCCGACGTGGCCCTGACGCAGATCCTCGTCGTGAGCGACGTGGCCCGCTCTCGCGAGTTCTGGACCGACGTGCTGGGCGCCGAGCTGTACCGCGAGTACGGCGGAACCAGCGTGGTGCTCCGCTTCGCTGGAGCGTGGCTGCTGCTCGTCACCGGTGGTGAACCGACCGCGGACAAGCCAGGCATCACGCTCGCGCCGCCCACCGATCCCGACACCGTGAGCACGTTGATCACGCTGCGGGTTGGCGACTGCCAGGGTGCTTATGACGTGCTCATCGGACGAGGCGCCCGGTTCCTCACTCCGCCGCAAGACTGGGGCGGAGAGATCCGCTGCTTCCTGCGCGATCCAGACGGGCATCTGATCGAACTGTCCGAAGCTCGCGGCTGACAGCTCCTCTCCGGTTGAAGCTCGGATGATCCGCCTGGTCACTGGCGTCGCGCACTGCTCAATCGCCGGCCTGTGGATGACGGGACTGTTCTACAAGCCAGTGGACAACGTCTTCTCGCCAGTAGCGGACGGATCGGCCAGTCCGGAAACCGTGCGGCCCCGTGCCGAGGTGGCGCCGGTAGCGCAGCGTCGGTTCCTGGACCCGGACGAGTGTGGCCACCTCCTTGATCGTCATCAGCTCGTCGTCGGCGTGGGGGAGCTCTCGGTGCAGGGGATGTGATGTGGTGCCATGCTGGTTCTGCTTGGTTCGAATGCGACTGCGGCTGGCTTCAGATTGGGCCGCGAACGTCACTGACTTCGTTCCTCCAGGTATCGAGTTCCCCTGGGTGCGTCCGATGGCGCGTGCGTTGTCGCAGGTCAACGGACGTTCCCCCGATAATCGAGAATGTTCCACGCTTCCGAATCTGAAGAGCCAAGATGAGGGGCCTCGACGGGGCGCTGCGAGAGAGATAAGATTGTCTTATGACCCTGCTGGCGGAGTATCGGGACGCACGACGTGATGAGGATGTCGCGCGGCTGCGTCGTGTCATTGCGCTTCGCGCGATGGTCGCGAAGGGGATGAGCCAACAGCAGGTCGGCGATGCGTTGGGTATCTCGCAGCCAGCGGTCAGTCAGCAGCTCCGAAACGCGCCCGACCTTGAGGCCGTCCGTCCCGACGAGCTGCTGGATGCGGCTGCTCCCGTCCTCAAGGCTCTGGCGGCGGAGGATGGCTACCAGCGGCTGGCAGCGTTCGGCTCAATCGCTCGCGGCGAGGCGCGTCAGGACTCTGACATCGACCTTCTCGTGGACGCGCCGCCAGGCACCTCGTCGTTCGCGTTCATCAGGTTCAAGCAGCTGATTGAGAAGGTTCTCGGCCGGGAGATAGACCTCATCTCATACGGCAGCCTGAAACCGAAGGTGGACGATGACATCCGGCGTGACGCGGTGCTGTTGTGATGCATCGTAAGGCCGCCAAGGAACTGCTGCACATCGACGGCTGGCTCGCCCGGGCTGGCGGGGTCGTCGCGCGAGGCAAGAACGCGTACCTCGCTGATGACCTCCTGCAGGAGGCGGGGGACTCGCTGATGATGAAGCTGGGCGAGGCCGCGAACCGGTTGTCGCGGCTCGGCGTGCTCGCTCCCGACGGCGTCGAATGGGCTCTGGCCGTCGCCAACCGGTACTTCATCATCCACCAGTACGACCAGATCAACCGCGAGCTCACCTGGCTGACGTTGTCAGTTGATCTGCCGGCTTGGCACAAGTCGCTCACGCCGCTGGTCGACCAGGCTCGGGCCGCGCTCGACGCAGACACCGGCTGACTGTCTCGGCTCAGAAACCGATGCCCGGGCCGGCCCCGGAGCGGCGCGAGAAGGTTGGAATGGGCTCGGGCCGCCGGCGAGAGACAGGTGCCGGGTCGTCGTAATTGTTGAGGTGGTGCGGTTCAACATAGGGCTTGGACCGTGCGCTCAAAGGTGCGTTCCGTAGGACTCGTCCGGTGGAGATCCTGGGACCGGGTCCCCTGATGGGGCGGCGAGGTCGCCGCCGAAATCAAGTCCATCGACGACCGCGACCTGAAGACCGACCGGTTGACACAGTTCAACGTCCTGAACGCTTTCCCTACATGGCGGTCCACCTTGTGAGCGATGATGAGCGCATCGATGTGCTCGCTCTGGTGAGCGTCCGGTGTGGATCGAAGCCGCCGTTGCCGATCGGTCAGACGAGTAGTCGACGGCGTTGCAGTCCGCAAACAGTCCGCAAGAAGTCCAATTGTGGCCCACAACAGCTGTCGTCGACCGATCATCGGATTTTGGTATCGTCCTGGGTCAGAGGCACTTTTCGTCGGAAACCAACGACACCCGCGGACCGCCGAAAGCCCGCGTCTTCGTTCCGCTTCAACGTCTGAATCGGCGCGTTTGCGCAGTCAGATGGGGAGTAGGTGTCTCCAATTCGCAGAGGGTCCGCAAGGATTTGAGTCTGATGCGATGGTGGCCCTGTTTCTGGGGACCAAACGTCCTCGTTCTGTTTGACCGTCGTTGGCTGGTCGAGGCGCGACGCCTCAATGCTGTGCCCGCCCGCGGATCCTGCGCGCGGCTTCGTTCCTGCGCCGGCGTCGAGGCTCGAAATGGCCTGACCTCGTGGCGCCGAGCGAATCGGATTTCTACGGGGCCTTCGACCTGACATCGGAGCCGTGGCTGCGCACCGACGCCGCCGCTTACGACGCTCTGGCGGCCGACCCCTCCCAGGCGATCCCGGCCGAGGACATCCGGGTCGCTTCGAGGCCAAGTGGGGCGCTCGCTGATGGTCCACCGCCGCTTCGCTTGGGGCCGGTGCGCCGTCGGTCTCAAGGCATACACTGGCTGACATGTCGCTCAGCGCATCGGAGTTCTACGAGGCGGGCCTTGCCCTGCCTCCCTCGGTGCGCAAGGACATTGCCCTCCGGCTACTCGAGTCGGTCGAGGTCGTTGACGAC
>JAGXHS010000164.1 GCA_024636075.1 Propionibacteriaceae bacterium | reverse complement strand
AGATGTGTATAAGAGACAGCGGTCGTGGTGTTCGACAAGGTGCGCGAGAACGTCGCCAACCTGGAACGGCAGCAGATCAGTTACAGCACGGCAGCGAACAATGCGATCAACCAGGTGCTGGTCCGCTCGCTGAACACCACCCTGATCGGCGTGTTGCCGGTGGGTGCGCTGTTGTTCACCGGAGCATTCATCCTGGGTACCGGACCGTTGGAGGATCTGGGTCTGGCGATGTTCGTCGGCATGATCGCCGGTGCCTACTCATCGGTCTTCATCGCGACACCGGTGCTGGCACAGCTGCGCGAAGCGGAGCCGGGAATGAAGGAATACCGAGCGCACCTGGAGCGGCGTGCCGAGCGGGCCAGGGCGAAGTCCACCCGACAGCCCGTTCCCGAACCAGGAGTCTCGTCCCAGGCCCAGCGGTACGCCGTACAGGTTTCCACCGTGTCGGTCGACGACCAGGCAGCGGAACCGCAGCCCCGGACCAGTGATCCGGACGTCGGACCCCGGCAGCAGCCGAAACGCACCACCCGCAACCAACGAAAGAAGTGATCGAGGCCAACCATGGACGACCGTCATGAGCTGATCTTGTCACTGATCCGCGACGTCGAGGACTTCCCGAAGCCGGGGGTGACGTTCAAGGACATCACCCCGCTGCTGGCCTCGGCCGAGGGCTTCAGGGCTGCCATCGACGCACTGGTGGAGATGGCACCCCCCGACGTCGATGTGGTGGTCGGGATGGAGGCCCGTGGATTCATGTTTGCTGCACCGGTGGCACTGCGGCTCGGCGCCGGGTTCGTGCCTGTCCGCAAACCGGGCAAACTGCCCGGCGACGTCCACGCCGAGACCTACGCGCTGGAATACGGTCACGAGACCCTCACGGTGCACACCGACGCCATCGGCGCCGGATCACGCGTCATGATCATCGACGACGTGCTTGCCACCGGCGGCACAATGTCCGCCACCTCGAACCTGGTCAAGAAGCTCGGCGCCGAAGTCGTGCATGTTTCGGTCCTGATCGAACTCCTGTCCCTGGGCGGGCGGGCGAAGCTCGTCGAGGACGGCATCGAGGACTGCACCGCTGTGCTGTCGGTGTGAACCACTAGACTTTGTCAATGACCAGCAGCGGGATCTACGGCCCGTACGGAGAGGGCACCGGCACGCCGGGCAGCCCTATGCCCGCTGCCCAGGATCGTTTCAGCACCGGGCCGGAGCAACCCCGGATGCGCATGCGTCAACGGTTGGCCCGTCTGGGCGCGACCCGATCCTCCCAGTCGGCGGTGCTCGACCCGCTGGTGAAGGTGGTCGGAGCCAGCCACCCCAAAGCCGACATCGCACTGCTGGAGCGGGCCTACTCCACTGCCGAGCACTACCATCGTGGCCAGATTCGCAAGTCCGGCGACCCCTACATCACCCATCCACTCGCGGTGACCACCATCCTCGCCGAACTCGGCATGACCGAGCCGACCCTGGTCGCGGGGTTGTTGCACGACACCGTCGAGGACACCTCGTACACGGTGGAACAGCTGACAGCGGACTTCGGCTCCGAGGTGGCGGCCCTCGTCGACGGCGTCACCAAGCTGGACAAGGTCACCTACGGTGACTCGGCCAAGTCCGAGACCCTGCGCAAGATGGTGATCGCGATGAGCCGCGACATCCGGGTGTTGGTGATCAAGCTCGCTGATCGCCTGCACAACATGCGCACTCTCCGCTTCCTGCGCCAGGAGAAGCAGGACCGGATAGCCAGGGAAACCCTGGAGATCTTCGCCCCGCTGGCGCACCGACTGGGCATGAACGCCATCAAGTGGGAGCTGGAGGATCTGTCCTTTTCCACCCTGAATCCCAAGATCTACGAAGAAATTGTCCATCTGGTCGCCGACAACGCGCCGCAACGGGAGCGTCAGCTCCGTCAGGTGATCAACCAGGTCCGTCAGGATCTCGCCGATTCGAAGATCGAGGCGGTGGTGTACGGACGCCCGAAACACTACTACTCCATCTACCAGAAGATGGTGGTGCGTGGCCGCCAGTTCTCCGACATCTATGACTTGGTGGGCATCCGCATCCTGGTCGACGACCAGCGCGACTGCTATGCCGCCCTCGGCGTGATGCACGATCGCTGGAACCCGCTGCCGGGACGGTTCAAGGACTACATTGCGCTGCCGAAGTTCAACATGTACCAGTCGCTACACACCACGGTGCTCGGTCCGGGTGCGAAACCGATCGAGTTCCAGATCCGTACCCACGAAATGCACCGCAAGGCGGAGTACGGCGTCGCTGCGCACTGGAAGTACAAGCAGCAGAGCGGCGGGGAGGGCGTCGGCGCCGAGGACACCGACCTTTCCTGGGTGTACAACCTGAACCAGTGGAGCCGAGAGACCGACGATCCCGGGGAGTTCCTGGATTCGTTGCGGTTCGAGATCAACTCCACCGAGGTCTACGTGTTCACCCCGAAGGGCGACGTCACCGCCCTTCCGCAGGGGGCGACACCGGTCGACTTCGCCTACAGCGTGTACACCGAAGTGGGGCACCGTTGCATCGGAGCCCGGGTGAACGGCCGGTTGGTGCCGCTGGATTCCGCGCTGACCAGCGGCGATGTGGTGGAGATTCTGACCTCCAAGTCGGAGAGTGCCGGGCCCAGTCGGGACTGGCTGACATTCGTCACCAGCCAGCGCGCAAAGAGCAAGATCAAGGCGTTCTTCTCCCGGGAACGCCGCGAGGAATCCACCGAGCGGGGCCGTGAACTCCTGGCCGGCCACCTGCGCAAGGCCGGCCTGCCACTGCAGAGACTGCTCACCATCGAACACCTGACCGCTGTGGCGCACGAGCTCAAGATCGCCGACGTCAACGCGCTGTTCGCGGCTGTGGGGGAAAGCACTGTCAGTCCGCAACTGGTGGTGCAGAAGCTCAGCGCCGAAGGCGGCACCGATGAGTCATTCGGCGATCGCCCCATCGTGCCGCAACGGCGCCGGCGACGGAACCGCCACGACGATGTCGGGATCGAGGTCGATGGCGACGCGGGGCTGCGGGTGAAACTCGCGAAGTGCTGCACTCCGATGCCCGGTGACGAGATCCTCGGATTCGTCACCCGGGGCGAGGGGGTCAGTGTGCACCGCACCGACTGCACGAATGCCGCCAACCTGCACACTTCACCGGAGCGCATCGTTCCGGTGAAGTGGACCGGATCACCGCACCAGTCCTATCCGGTCTCCATCCAGATCGAGGGCCTGGACCGCCCGGGCCTGCTCAGCGACGTCAGCCGGGCGATGGTCGATGTGCACGTCAACATCCTCGAAGCGAGCATCAGCACCACGAAGGATCGCACCTTCAAGGGCAACCTCACCTTCGAGACCTCCGACCCCACACACCTGACGCACGTGATGAACCAGGTGAAGAAGGTTCCCGGCATCTACGATGCCCACCGGTTGCGCAACTGACCGGTTTCGCAACTGATTCCTGCCGTCGCTGCCGGGAGCCGTGTTCAGCCGCTGAATTCGTCCAGAGCCTTCTGCGCCTGGTCCAACCAGCTGCGATAGGTCTCGATCGTCTCCCGGGCCTCCGAGGCCTTGCGGGTGTTACCGGCCGCTTCCGCCTTTTCTGCTTGGTTGCTCAGCCGGTCGATCTGGGCGCTGAAGGTGCTGACGATGTCCTCGGCGCGCTTGCGGGCCTCCGGATCGGTGCGCCGCCACTCTTCGTCCTCGGCAGCCTTCACCGCTTTTTCCAGAGCCTTGACCCGGTTGTCCAGCGGACGGATGGCGTCGCGGGGCACCTTGCCGAGCTCGTTGAATTTCTCCAGGAAAGTGCGGAACCCGGCCCGGGCCTGCTGGTAGTCGGTGACCGGCAGGATGCTGGCCTCCGCCTCGTCCAAGAGGGCTTCCTTCGCCTGCTGGTTCTCACCGAGCTCGGCGTCCAGCTCGGATTGCGCAGCGGTGCGGGCTTCGAAGAAGGTGTCCTGCAAGCCTCGGAACCTGGCCCACAGCTTGTCGTCCACCTCGCGTGGAGCAGGTCCTGCTGCCTTCCACCGGGACATCAGATCCCGCAACGCGCCCGAGGTGGGACCCCAATCCGTGCTGGAGGCCAGCGGCTCGGCCTCGGTGATGATCTTCTCCTTGATCCTGCGGGCCGATTCACGCTTCTCGGCCTGTTCGGCGAACTGGGCCTTGCGTCGGCGGGTGTAGGTGGTTCGCGCATTCGAGAAGCGGTGCCACAACTCGTCGTCGGTGCTGCGATCTATCCGGGGGAGCGCCTTCCAACGATCCAACAGCGCCCGGAACCGGTTCACCCCGCCACGCCAGTCGGTGCCGGCCGCGATCTTCTCCGCCTCGGCGACCATCGTCTCCTTGTCCGCCCTGGCCCGCTCCGCTGCCTTTGCCTTCTCCGCCTTGCGCTTCTCGCTCTGCTCGGCGAGTTTCGGCTCCAGTGCGCTCAGTCGTGCGGTCAGCGAATCCATGTCACCGACAGCATTCGCCTCGGTCACGTTCGTGCGCTCGGCCGCGATCCGCTTGCGGGCCTCTTCGGGTGAGAGTGCCGCGGCCGCCACCCTGTCCTCGAGCAGCTTCACCTCTGTTTCCAGGGTCTGGAATCGTCGAGTGAAGAAGCCCATTGCCTCCTCAGGGCTGACATCGGGCACTTGACCCACCATGCGTTCGCCCGTGGCGGTGATGAGGTACACCGTGCCGTCATCATCAACTCGGCCGAACTCGGAACCAGTGGTAGTAGCGTTCATGGTCACCATCTTGCCCGATAGGGTGGTTGATGTGCTCATCACGTCATTTCCGGCCGGTCCGTGGCAGGCGAATTGCTATGTGGTGGCCGCAGCCGCCGGCGAGCCGTGTGTGGTGATCGACCCGGGGATGGCGGCTGCTGACACCGTTCAGCGGATCGTCGCCGAACAGCGCCTGCGCGTCGCCTCGGTGCTCACCACCCATGGCCACGTGGACCATGTCGCAGCGGCGGCGGAGATCGCCGATCGACATTCCGTCGAGGTGCTGATCCATGCCGACGACCAACATCTGCTGACCGATCCGTTGGCCGGCATCGGATCAATTGCAGCTCCGTTGCTGCTGAGTCTGTTCGGGAGCACCACACTGACGGCACCGCAGCGGGTCAGCAACTATGCCGACGCCGACGTCCTGGAACTGGCCGGATTACGATTCACCGTGCAGCACGCGCCCGGTCACACCCCCGGTTGCGCGCTGCTCGGCATCCATGACGAATCCGGGCAGCCGATCGTGTTCACCGGCGATGTGCTGTTTGCCGGGTCCATCGGGCGAACCGATCTCCCGCGCGGCGATCCGCAGGTGATGGCACACACGTTGGAAGGCGTGGTCAGCGCCCTACCGGATGCGGTCATGGTGTTGCCCGGTCACGGTCCGCGCAGCTCGATGGAGCAGGAGCGGCGCAGCAACCCCTGGTTGCAGCCCGGAGCCCGAATGTGATCACGCTCGCCACGGCATAGAGTGGCACCCGCACACCCGTTCACGACGAAGGAGCCCCTGTGGCGCGCCCCAAACCCCTGTCCGGTTTCCCGGAGTTCCTGCCAGCTGGGCGGATGATCGAGCAGCAGGTGCTCGACATTCTGCGGGAGACCTTCGAACTGCACGGCTTCGCCCCGGTGGAGACCCGCTCAGTGGAACCGATGGCCCAGCTTGCCCGCAAGGGGGAGGTCGACAAAGAGGTGTACGTCGTGCGAAGGCTGCACGCCGAACCCGGCGCCCGGTCAGACGACCTGGGCCTGCACTTCGACCTGACGGTGCCCTTGGCTCGCTACGTGCTGGAGAACGCGGGTCACCTCGCCTTTCCATTCCGTCGCTACCAGATCCAGAAGGTCTGGCGGGGTGAACGCCCTCAGGAGGGGCGCTACCGCGAGTTCAGCCAGGCCGACATCGACATCGTCGGCCAACAAGAGCTTGCACCGCACCACGACGTCGAGGCGCCCTTGGTGATGCTGGAGGCGTTGGAGCGGCTGCACGTCGAACTGGGACTGCCGACGGTACGGATGCACGTCAACAACCGGAAACTGTCGGAAGGTTTCTACCGAGGTCTCGGTATCGAGGACACCGCTGCGGTGCTCCAACGGGTGGACAAGTTCGACAAGATCGGCGCCGGGGCAGTTGCCCGGCTGCTCATCGACGAGGTGTCCTTGAGCGATGACCAGGCCGCCCAGTGCGTCGCGCTGGCCCAGATCAACAGCACCGACGAGAGCTTCGTCGACCAGGTGCGCGGATTGGGGGTCCGCCACGAAATGCTCGATGAAGGCCTGGCGCAACTCACGCAGGTGGTGCGGGCGGCGAACAGGCAGGTGCCCGGACGCCTGGTGGCTGACATGAAGATCGCCCGCGGTCTGGACTACTACACCGGCACTGTCTACGAGACGGAACTCGTCGGCCACGAGCACATGGGCTCGGTAAGTTCTGGTGGCCGGTACGACACCCTGGCCAGTGACGGGAAGACGACGTACCCGGGCGTGGGGATCTCGCTGGGAATCACCCGACTGCTTGCGCCGCTGATCAGCAAGGGCGTCGTGCAGTGCAGTCGCCCGGTGCCCAGCGCCGTGCTGGTGGCCGTCGACGACGAAGAGACCCGCGACCAGGCGATGGCGGTGGCCGGTTCATTGCGCTCGCGTGGCATCGCCTGCGAAGTCGCACCCAAGGCCGACAAGTTCGGCAAGCAGATCCGTTACGCGGATCGGCGCGGCATTCCGTTCGTCTGGTTCGGCGGCGTCAGCGGTGAAGTGAAGGACATTCGCAGCGGCGACCAGCAACCCGCCGACGCCGCCACCTGGAGCCCTCCACCGGCCGACCTGAAGCCAGCTGTCACAACCTTCTGACCGGTCCGTGCTCTCGAATGAGCAGCAGGCCGACGACCGTCAGACCGCCAGTCCTCAGTGTTCTCCCGATCGCATCAATCTCCTGGGTTCGGTGACCTACGCCACCGTAGGTTACGATGGCGTAGATACTATTGTTCCTTTGACTGAGGAGAGTCCACCGGTGGCAATCACACATCCTCCCGTGGTAATTCAGGGTGGCATGGGCATCGCCGTGTCAGCCTGGCAACTGGCTCGCGAGGTCTCGCTCTGCGGACAGCTCGGCGTGGTCTCGGGAACGGCACTCGACGGGGTGCTGGCCCGCGTGCTCCAGGATGGCGACCCCGGGGGCCATCGCCGCCGGGCCCTGTCGCACTTCCCGTCACCCGCGATGGCGCAGCGTGTACTCGACAAGTACTTCATCGACGGCGGCCGACCCGCCGGCCGTCCCTACCGACCACACCCCACGCTGACGATCTCGCCCGGACAGGATGCGATCGAGCTGAGCCTGCTGGGGAACTTCTCCGAGGTCTGGCTGGCCAAGGAGGGCCACACCGGCGAGATCGGGGTCAACATGCTGGAGAAGGTCCAGACCGCCAACGCCTCCGCGATTCTCGGCGCAATGCTCGCCGACGTTGATTACGTGATCATGGGCGCAGGGGTGCCGCGCGAGATCCCGCGTCTGCTCACCGACTTCGCCGCCGGACGCACCGGCCACCTCACCATCGACGTCGCCAACGCCACCTCGGTGCATCAGGCGACCCTCGACCCCGTCGCCTACCTGGGAGCCGAACTGCCGGAGCTGCGCCGGCCGAACTTCCTGGCGATTGTGTCGGTGCACATCTTGGCCGACTACCTCAATCGGGACCCGGAGATCCGCCCTGACGGCTTCGTCGTCGAGGGCCCCCATGCCGGGGGCCACAGTTCCCCACCACGGGGAAAGCAGGTGCTGGATGACGCCGGTGAGCCGGTCTACGGGCCGCGGGATGAAGCAGATCTGAGCAGGATCGCCGCCGTGGGGCTCCCCTTCTGGCTGGCTGGCGGCTACGGGACGCCCGAGAAGGTGGTCGAGGCGCAGGCTGCGGGGGCCGCCGGCGTGCAAACCGGAACCCTGTTCGCGATGGCCGAGGAGTCCGGCCTGAAACCGTCTTTGAGGAGCCGGTTGGTGTCCCAACTTGCCGAGGGATCACTGGTTGTGCGCAACGATCCGCGGGCCTCACCCACCGGTTTTCCGTTCAAGGTGGCCCAGCTTTCCGACACGCTCTCGGAAGAGGGCGTCTATGGTGCCAGGGAGCGGATCTGTGATCTTGGGTATCTCCGTTCACCAGCGGAACGACCGGATGGGTCCGTTGCGTATCGCTGTGCTTCCGAACCCACCCACATGTACCTGCGCAAGGGTGGCACGGAGGAGGACACCGTCGGACGGAAGTGCCTGTGCAACGCGCTGATGGCGAATGTGGGCCTCGGCCAGGTGCGTCGAAATGGCTACGAAGAGGAGGCGGCCGTCACCCTCGGGCAGGATCTGGAGGGGGCAGAGATGCTCGTTGCACTTCACCCGGACGGATGGACGGCGCGACAGGCACTGGGCTGGTTGCTCCCGGCGTAGGACGCCCACGTGAGCACGCCAGCCTGGCGGTTTTCGCGATGTGGACACAATCAACTTGACGTTGGCAATCTGACACGCTCCGGCGTGCTTCGAAGGACAACGGTCACGAGCCTCTGCGCGGAAACGTCGACTTCTTTTACACCGTGGCTTCGGGCGAGGACGAGATCGTCCCGTACGCGAGCGAGATCCGCTCGCGCGTCGAAGCTCATCCGCAGGTCGCCTTCCATCTCGTGCGGAGTCGTGTCGATGGACGCCTCACCGCAGGCGGCGTCCTCGACATCTGCGGCGGGCATCCGGAGGACCTCTCGGTCTTCATGTGCGGTCCACAGCCGATGGTGCGCTCGCTGCAGATGGGGTTTCGGGAGGCGGGGGTCCGGCCCGGAAGGATCTTCCGCGAGTATTTCGATTTCTAGCAGCCACTATGATCAGTCCCATCCAGCGAACGCACCGTCTATGCGCGCGCCCCAGAAAGGAATAGCAATGCTCCGCAGTCACCAGGCAGGAACCCTGCGCGTCAGCGACCTCGGCAGCACCGTCACCCTCAGTGGGTGGGTCGCCAAGCGCCGCGATCACGGCGGGGTCGCCTTCATCGATCTTCGCGACGCCAGCGGCGTCGCCCAGGTGGTCGTCCGCGACGAGATCCTTCAATCCTCCGGCGCGCACGACCTGCGCAACGAGTTCTGCATCAGTGTCACCGGACTTGTCGAGGAACGTCCCGAGGGCAACGCCAACCCGGATCTGCCCACCGGTGACATTGAGGTGGCGATCAGCGAGTTGGTGGTGCTGAGCACTGCTGCCGCATTGCCCTTCCAGATCGACGAACGGGTCACCGTCGGTGAGGCAGCGCGACTGCGCTACCGCTATCTGGATCTCCGCCGGCCAGCTCCAGCTGCGGCGCTCCGGCTGCGCAGCAAGGTCAACGCAACTGCCCGCGAAGTGCTCGAGGCGCACGACTTCGTCGAGATCGAAACTCCGACCCTGACCCGATCCACTCCGGAAGGTGCCCGGGATTTCGTGGTGCCGGCGCGGCTGGCCCCCGGTTCCTGGTACGCACTGCCGCAGAGCCCGCAGTTGTTCAAGCAGCTGCTGATGGTCGCCGGCATGGAGCGCTACTACCAGATCGCCCGCTGCTATCGCGACGAGGACTTCCGAGCCGATCGGCAGCCGGAATTCACCCAGCTCGACGTGGAAATGAGCTTTGTCGACCAGGACGACGTGATCGCCCTCGCCGAGGAGATCGCCGTGGCTCTGTGGCGGTTGGTCGGCGCTGAGCTGCGGGCGCCGTTCACCCGGATGACATACACCGATGCGATGGACAACTACGGATCGGACAAGCCCGACCTGAGGTTCGAGAATCCCATCCGCGAATTGACCGCGTTCTTCGCAGACACCGGATTCCGGGTCTTCCAGAACCCCTACGTCGGATGTGTCGTGATGCCCGGCGGGGCAGATCAGCCGCGCCGCCAGTTCGACGCCTGGCAGGAATGGGCCAGGCAGCGCGGCGCGCGGGGGCTGGCCTACGTCACCGTCGCGACCGACGGCGTACTGGGTGGCCCGGTCGCCAAGAACCTCTCCGAGGAGGAGCGCACCGGCCTCGCCGAGGCAGCTGGCGCCCAACCCGGCGACGCCATCTTCTTCGCCGCCGGCAAACGCAAGCCAAGCCAAGAACTGCTGGGCGCCGCCCGGGTCGAGATCGCCAAGCGCACCGCAATGATCGACGAGCAGGCGTGGAGCCTGCTGTGGGTGGTGGACGCACCACTGTTCGAGTCCGTCTCCGATGCTGTGGCCGCCGGTGACGTGGCCGTCGGTGGTGGTGCCTGGACAGCTGTGCACCACGCCTTCACGTCACCCCGCCCGGAATACCTGGACAGCTTCGACACCGATCCGGGAAGTGCGCTCGCCTACGCCTACGATCTGGTCTGCAACGGCAACGAGATCGCCGGCGGCTCGATCCGTATCCATCGTCGCGACGTCCAGGAACGGGTGTTTGCGGTGATGGGCATCGAGCCGGAGCAGGCTCAGGAGAAGTTCGGGTTCCTGCTGGACGCCTTCAAGTTCGGCCCCCCACCGCACGGTGGTATTGCCTTCGGCTGGGACCGGATCGTCGCGCTGCTGGCCGGAATGGACTCGATCCGCGACGTGATCGCCTTCCCCAAGACTGGTGGTGGACACGATCCGTTGACCCAGGCTCCGGCGCCAATCACAGCGCAGCAGCGCAAGGAGTCCGGGGTGGATGCCAAGCCGACCAGGAAGACCGGCGAGCAGGTCCCGGCCGACAAGGAGGCAGGATCCCCGGACGCAGGAGCACAGGACGCAGCATCATGAGCGAGGTGAACTGGATCAGCCTGGACGGTGTGGTCAACATGCGTGACGTGGGTGGCCTGCCCACCGCGGAGGGCGACACCGTGCAGCCCGGTCGGCTGATCCGCTCGGACAACCTGCAGGACTTGAGCGAGAGTGACATCCGCTGGTTGGTGGACCAGCTGGGCCTCAGCGACATCATCGACTTGCGTTCCCCCCTCGAACTGCGCAAGGAGGGTGCTGCCGGCATCCACGCCGAAGCGACGGTCACGTTGCATCAGCACAGCTTCTTCGTCGAGGACTCCATTGAAACCGGTGTCCCCGATGACGAGCTGCCGTGGGCTGATGACTTCAGCGACGTCGTCGACGACCATCCGGCCCAGGGCCACGACATCCGGTTGCGGCACCACTACCTGGGCTACTTCAGCCAGCGACCGGACAGCATCGTGGCCGGTTTGCGGGCGATCGCCGGTGCCTCGGGTGCTGCGGTGGTGCACTGCGCCGCGGGCAAGGACCGCACCGGAACCCTGGTGGCACTCGCCTTGAGCGTGGTGGGCGTGTCACGTGATCACCTGCTCGAAGACTACGAGGCCACCAACGAGCGAATTGAACTCGTGTTCCGCCGGTTGATCAGCACCCCGACCTATGCCCCCGGGATGCAGGGACAGAGCCCGGCAGACCAGATGACGCCCGCCGATGCGATGCGGATGGTGCTGGAGGAACTGGACGAACAGTACGGGGGAGTGTTGGGCTGGCTGACGGCTCAGGGCTGGTCCGCACATGACACCGAGCAGCTGAGGCGCAAGCTGTTGCAGCCATGACCGATCTCTTCGGCAATCCTGATCCAACGGACGCCTCGGCGAGACGATCCACCGCCGCACCGGGCGGCGGATCGCTGCGGGATGCCGGGCATCATCGGGTGCCACTCGCAGTGCGGCTGAGACCACGAACGATCGACGAGATCGTCGGGCAGAAGCACCTGCTGGCCCCCGGTTCTCCGCTGCGACGGTTGGCTGAAGGAACTGCGTCGATGTCGGTTTTCCTGTGGGGGCCGCCCGGGGTCGGCAAGACCACCATCGCTTCAGTGGTCTCACGCAGCACCAACCGGCGATTCATCGAATTGTCAGCCGTCACCGCCGGGGTCAAGGAGGTGCGCGCCGAACTGGACATCGCGCGCCGGGAATTGGCGCGTGGCAACGACACGGTGTTGTTCGTCGACGAGGTGCACCGTTTCAGCAAGGCGCAGCAGGACGTGTTGCTGCCCGCGGTGGAGAACCGGCTGGTCACCCTGGTGGCCGCCACCACAGAGAATCCCAGTTTCTCGGTGATTTCCCCGCTGCTGTCC
>JAGXHS010000163.1 GCA_024636075.1 Propionibacteriaceae bacterium | reverse complement strand
CCCCCATTGGAGCCACCTGCCGCTCCGCGTAGACCGACTCCCCCGGACCGGAAACGCCACGAATTCGATTGCGGGCCACCGTCACGAGGTCTCCCATCACCGCGCTGGCGCTCGGAGCGCCACCGGCTCCCGCGCCCAGGAACATCAACTGACCCGCCTCCCTGGATTCGACGAAGACAGCGTTGAATGCTCCCCTCACGCTGGCCATCGGGTGCGACAGCGGCACCATCGTCGGGTGCACCCGCACGCTCACCGCACCCTCCTCGGTGAGATTGGTGATGGCAAGAAGTTTCAGGGCACATCCCATTTCACGTGCCGCTGCGAGATCAGTCGGAGTGATGTCGGTGATGCCTTCGCGGTACACGTCCGCCCCTCTGACCCGGGTGTGGTAGGCCAGCGAGGCGAGGATCGCGGCCTTGGCGGCAGCGTCATGAGCCTCGACGTCTGCAGTCGGATCCGCCTCGGCGAAGCCGAGTTGCTGAGCCTGGGCCAGCGCCGTGTCGAAGGTCAACCCCTCGGAATCCATCTGGTCCAGGATGTAGTTGGTGGTGCCGTTGACGATGCCCAACACAGTCTGGATCTCGTCACCGACGAGGGATTCCCGCAGAGGTCGAATGATCGGCACCGCGCCAGCCACCGCCGCCTCGTAATACAGGTCAACGCCCTGCTTCTGGGCTGCGGCGAAGAGCGATTCACTGTCCTGGGCGATCAGTGCCTTGTTGGCGGTGACCACGGAGGCGCCGTTGTTGATGGCTGCCAGGATCAGGCTGCGCGCCGGCTCGATGCCGCCGATCACCTCGACCACGACATCCAGTCCAGGGGTGTTCACCAACGCCATCGGGTCGGTGGTGAACAATTCCTCCGGCAATCCGTGGCGGTCCGCGTCCGGCCTGCGGACACCGATTCCGACGAGTTCCAGTTCGCGACCCACGCGTTCGGTCAGATCGGCAGCCGACTGCAACAGCAGGCGGGCAACCTGACTGCCCACCACTCCACAACCGAGCAGGGCAACCTTCAGTGGAGCATTCATGGTGTATGTCGTCCTTCGAATCGTCATTCGCCCACATCGAGGCGCATCATGTCCTCGATTGTCTCTCGGCGCAGCAGTGGAGTGAGGTGTCCGTTGTTGACGGCCACCACGGGTGGTCTGGGAACATGATTGTAATTGCTGGCCATCGAGCGCGAGTAGGCACCCGAAGCCGGCACCCCCAGCAGATCTCCGGGAGCAATGTCGGAGGGCAGGAAGACGTCACGCACCAGGATGTCTCCGCCCTCGCAGTGCTTGCCCACCACTCGACACAGCACCGGCGGCGCGCTGGAACTACGGGAGACCAGTGCTGCGGAATACTCTGCTGCGTAGAGGGCGGGGCGGATGTTGTCGCTCATGCCGCCGTCGACCGACACATAGACCCGCTGGTGACCGCCATCGACGTCGACCACTTTCACGGTGCCGACGGTGTAGAGCGCCATCGTGGTCGGCCCGACGATGGCTCGTCCCGGCTCGATCGCAAGGGTGGGCACGCTCAAAGCGTAGGCACTGGTCTCGTGGTCGACGATCTCCTTCAGACCGAGAGCCAGCGCATCGGGGGTGGCCGGGGTGTCGGCCGAGGTGTAGGCGATTCCGAAACCGCCACCCAAGTCCAACTCGGCCAGTTGCAGCCCGGTTGCCTCGGTGAACTGTGACACCAGCTTCAGCGTGCGGCGGGCCGCGACCTCGAAGCCATCGGTGTCGAAGATCTGCGATCCGATGTGCGAGTGCACGCCCTGCAAGGTGATGTGCCGACTCACGTGGCAACGCACCATGGCCACCATGGCGCGACCGTTGGCGATCGAGAAGCCGAACTTCTGGTCCTCGTGCGCAGTGGCGATGTACTCGTGGGTGTGCGCCTCGACACCGGTGGTGACACGTACCAGCACATCGGCATGCCAGTCGTTGTCGCTGCAGAGCTTCTCGATCCGGGAGATCTCGTCCATCGAATCGACGACGATCCGACCGACACCCGCCTCCAACGCAGCGGCCAGTTCGGACGTCGACTTGTTGTTTCCGTGCAGCGCGATCCTGCCAGGATTCACCCCGGCGCTGAGCGCGACGTGCAACTCGCCGCCAGTGCTGACGTCCAGGTACAACCCCTCCTCCACCGCCCACCGGGCGATGGTGCGGCTCAGGAATGCCTTGGCCGCGTAGTACACCTTCCAGCCGTCGAAGGCAGTGGCGAAAGCCCGCGCCCTGGCACGGAAGTCGGACTCGTCAAGCACGTAGCTGGGCGAACCGGACGCGGAGATGATGTCTGACACCCGCATGCCGCCCACGCTGACCTCGCCGTCACCGAGCCGTTCAACCGTCGCGCTCCACAAGTCGGCATCGAGGACATCGGTGTCGTCGGGGCGCTGCAGCCACTGCGGTCCAGGCAAGGTCGCATCGGCGTGGATGGCTCCCGCCACGTGCATGTGGGTCATGGGTCGAGCTTGTCAGATTTCGCGCTGCGTTGAAATCCTGCCGAGCACTGGACGGGCAACGTTCCCGGTCGTCAATCGCTGACCAGTTCGACCGCCAGCTCGTTGCGCACATCGCGCAACACGACAGCTCCTGCCGTCTGTGTGGCGTCGACACCATCCTTCGTGATCCGAACGATGCCACAGGCCGCCCCGATGCAGTTGCCGTCGAAGCGGACGCCCCAGAGCAGGAAAAAGTCCGAGAGCGTGACTTCCCTGTCGCTCCGGCCCTCCAACCAGACGACGTGGTCGTCGCTGTGGGTGTGCACCGGTGCCTGCAATGCCCGGACCCGATCCAGGCCGATGTTCGCCGGAATTGCGATGTCGCTGCCGTCGATCGTCAGCGACATGGTGAAGGTGTGCGGGTCGGAGGTGTCGGACAACGGAAGCTGGTTCAGTCCCGCTGCATCCATGTAGCTCACCGCGTCCCGCGGGGCTGACCACGGGGGCCGGGTGGCGCGAATCTCTGCCGGCGCCGGCGGGGCGGGCTGCACGCAGCCGGCTTGGCCAAGCAACACCAGGACGCCAGCGACCATCGCCACGTACCGTGCTGCTATCGAGCGTCGGACCATGATCGCCAGTGTAGGGCGGGCCACCGTGTGCCGGTCGTACTCACCGGGCAAGGCGCGCATCCGGGCAGGTGGCAAAACCTGCTAACCTGTTCCACGCCCAACAGGACTCGTGCACGACGGTACGGTCAGGGTGAAAGGCCCTCGTAGCTCAGGGGATAGAGCACCGCCCTCCGGAGGCGGGAGCCGAGGTTCGAATCCTCGCGGGGGCGCCGCTTCGATGCGACGTAGACACTGAAGACAATCCGTGCACTGCACACCCACGGAGGCCATGTGCCGGATTTGATTGCCAAACAATTGTCACCGGCCCGCCTCGAATCCGGTCACTTCATGGCTGGGCTGTGGACGGCTTCCCGGGTGGGGATCCTGCTCTGGTGGGCAATCATGCGATTCTCCCTCGGTGACACCCGCTACTACTTCCAGCAGATGGTCAGCCAGGCGGACCGCGGCCCGGGTGGAACCATGGTGGAGTACCCGACACCGGTGCTGTGGATGTTCGACGCGTTGTTCGCGCTGTCCTTCGGCCATCGCGTCGTCTTCGTGATGGCTTTCGTGCTGCTGATGCTGGCATTCGACGCGGTCTTCGCGTTGGCCCTGTGGCGAAGTGCCGGCAGACTGCGTGGCCGTGCCGTGCTGTTCTGGTCAGTGTTCCTTTTCCTGGTGGGCCCCACGGCGCTGCTGCGTTTCGACCTGATCACCGCAGTGTTGAGCGGCTTGGCGTTGCTGGGGCTGATTCGTCATCGGTCACTGCTCGGCGGTGCCCTGATCGGTACCGGTGCCGCGATCAAGCTGTGGCCCGCACTGCTGTGGCCCGCTCTGCTCGTCGACGACCGCGTGCGCCAGCAACGTGCGAGCATCGGATTCTGGGGTGCCGGCGCACTGCTCGCCCTGTTGTCGTTGTGGTACGCCGGGTGGGACCGGTTGATCTCGCCGTTGACCTGGCAGTCCGATCGCGGCCTGCAGATCGAGTCCGTCTGGGCAAGTGTGCCGATGGTGATGCGATTGTTCCGTCCTGACGACTACCGCGTCGCCATCTCGCGCTACAACGCGTTCGAAGTGTCCGGGCCGGGGACAGAACTGATGCTCACCCTCTCCACCATCGCCACCGTCGTCGGCCTGCTGCTGACAGTGGTCGGGTACCTGTGGTGGTTGCGCAAGCGGAACCGGAGTCCCCTCCAGGCGGCCGGGTTCATGGTGCTGGTGGTGCTGGTGATGATCGTCACCAACAAGACCTTCTCGCCGCAGTACGTGATGTGGCTCGGTGGTCCGGTGGCCGCCTCAATTGCTCTGGTCGCGGCCCGACCCGAGTCCGCAACCAGCAACCCTGACGGTCGTCCGAACGACGAACAACAGGTGGCTCGGTCAGCTCGCTGGTTGTTGCTGATCACCGCTCTCACCACGCTGGTGTATCCCATCTTCTACAGCCCGATCGTGCACCACAGCTTCGGGGTCACCCCGATGACACTCGTCCTGGCCACCCGCAATGTGATGCTGTTGGTGTTGAGCGCCGCAGCGATTGCCTGGTTGTGGCGCAGCCTGTCCACTTCCGGCGAGCAACCGGAGGTGGACAACGATGCAGGATGAAAGTGCGGCTCCTGGGATGAGATGGGCGACGCTGTGGCGCTCGGGCTGGCTGTGGGCTGCCGGATGGCTGCTCAGTCGCAGCGTGATGCTGTACGACTGGGCGGCGCACTACCGATACATCAAGAACGATGTCATCTATTACTTCAACTCGGTCAATGATCACGGTGCCCAGTCGCTCGTGGAGTACCCGGTGCCGATGGTGTGGTTGCTCCAGTTGTTGGCGATTCCCGCCGCCGGACGCCTCGACAGCTACGTGCTGGCGTTCGCGCTCGGAATGGCCGCCCTCGACTGGTGGCTGGCGCGCTCCCTGTGGCGTGAGCCCGGGGCCGGCCGCAGCGCCGCGGTGTTCTGGGGGGCTTTCACCTTCAGCATGGGACCGCTGATCTGGTTCCGCTACGACATGCTGCCCGCAGCGCTGGTTGCGGCGGCGCTGCTGCTGGCCCAGCGTCGCCCGCGGCTGAGCGGGGCGCTGATCGCGTCCGGCACAGCGGTCAAGGTGTGGCCAGTGCTGTTGCTTGGACCTCTGGCGGGCCGCGACCGGGCAGCCGGGCGGCGAGTGATGGCCACACTGGCCGCTGGAGCGGTACTGGCGCTCGTCTCCGTGCTGCAGTCGGGATTCCCGCGGCTGTTCTCTCCACTGACCTGGCAGTCGGATCGAGGCTTGCAGATCGAGTCGGTACCTGCGAGCACCGCGATGATGGCGATGACGACGAGGAGCTCGACGAGGGTGAAGCCGCCTTTGCGACAGGATGGATGGGTTTTCATGGCAGT
>JAGXHS010000162.1 GCA_024636075.1 Propionibacteriaceae bacterium | reverse complement strand
GGTAAAGCTTCATCGTTGTGGCTGCGGCCCGCGCCAAACCTTTGTGTCAGAGATCCTTCAGGGCCGGCAGCGTTGTCGCCGGTGCAATCAGTTGAGATCGACCTTGTCGGTCCAGGTCGAGAACAGCGCTGTGTCGCCGCCGATCCGTCGAAGACAGCGTCGCCACAGAGTGCCGGGGTCGGCGCAGAAAACGTCCTCCGGGCGCGCCGACATCCGATGCCAGCCCCCTCGCAGAATCTCTCCCTCCAGCTGTCCGGACTCCCCCCCGGCGTAGCCAGCGAATATCCGCAAGTCGCTGTAAGCACCGCTGACGATCTCGGTGGGCGTGTCCAGATGCAACAGACCCATGTCGTCGCGCACCGGACGCCAGCCGGGCGGCTCCTCGTTACTATTCAGCACGCGCGCCACGCACACAGCTCCATTCGGCGACACCGGCCCCCCGGCGAAGAGCCGAGCTGGTGGCGAGACGAACTCCTGCCAGGACGGCAGTACATCGTCCAGGTCGGTCTCGGCCAGCCGGTTGATCACGACACCGAGGGCCCCACCCTCGTCCGAATCGAGCAGCAACACCACCGATTCATTGAAATGGGGATCCTGCGTCCCGACGGCGGCGACCAACAGGTCACCAGCTGCGGGAGGATGCGCAAAGATCACTGTCCCAGTCTTTCATGCAGGCAGCACACCGGCTGGGGTCTCGGGAGGCGAGTCGCGAGCGTGGACCGGTCGACTTCGCCGGGCACAACAAGAGCCGCCCACGCGGGACGACTCTTGAGATACAACCATTGCAGGGATGGAAGCAGCGGGGGTCCGCCCACCCCTGGGGGACATGTCATTCGGCGGGACCGGTCACGGTGAGGGGCTCGCCGCGGGTGGCTCCTGCCACCTCTTCCTCGCCTTCCTCGCCGTGCAGCTTGAGGGTGCCGAGCCCGGCGCCCAGTGCTGTGAGCCTCTTGTGGAACGCGGGCCCGACTCCAAGAAGGAGTACCACCCGGAGGCCGCTGGCGGTCGCGGCCGTCCGACGGGCCGCGCCGCTGTTCACGAGGTCAGGCGCTCAGGCCCGCGGGGCGTTCTGCGTGTCCTGACCGTCAGTCTCCGACACCCCGGTGGCGCCGCGAACCGGCAGCTGTGCGAGCCATGCCACCAGCCCATCGGCCACCCGTGGGTCGAGCGGCTCGCGAGCCTGGTACTTGTAGCGCCGGACGTCGGACCTCTCGCGGGCCTCGTATCGCAGGAGGTGGTCGACATCGGGCACGATCTCGGTCTGCGCGCTCGGAACGAGCTCAGCGACCACGGCGAGGTCGTCCGGGTTGACCTGGACGTCCTTCGCGCCGGTCATCGCGAGCACGGGGATCTCGACCCGACGTAGCGTCGGCCGCGGGTCGTAGGCGATGAGCTCGCGCATCCAGCGGGCGTTGGTCCGCACACCCTGCATCCTCATCACGTCGCCGGTCGAGGCCGCCAGCTTGGCCATCGCCTTGCGCTGTTGAGCAATGACGTCGATGTGCAGCACCCGCAGCAGGACCCGGACCGCGCGGGGCAGCGAGCCGGCGATCTGCGCAGTCTGCCAGGTCAACGTGTCGGCACCGGTCTGCGCGGTGAGCGCGAGCATGGCCGCACCGGCGAGCTCTGGGCCGTACTGCGCCGCGAGCTCGGCAGCGAACGAGGCGCCGACGCTGTGCCCGACGACGATCACGGGTCCGACGTCCTCGCGCGCGAGGAGCCACGCCAGCGCAGCATCGGCGTCGGCCAGCTCGTCGTGGAAGCCCGTGCGCAGGTAATCGCCGGTCGAGGCGCCGACGCCGCGCTTGTCGAAGCGCAGGCTCGCCCAGCCGTGTGCGTTGAGCAACGCCGCGAGGTCGTGGCTGACGTGCAGCGGCATGCGCTTCGCGTCGCCGTCGCGGTCGATCTTGCCTGAGCCGGCGAGGATCAATGCGGCCGGGTGCGGCCCCGGGGTCGACGGCGTCGAGAAGGTCCCCGCGAGGGCCGCTCCCTGGGCTTCGATGGTGAGGTCCACACTGGACATGTCAGCTCCTTTTGTTCTCGGGAATGAGAACATTACCATATTTGGGAATACTGCGCTAGTCTGGTTGCGTGCCCTCGACCCGAGCCGACCTCCTCCTGCACCCCGTTCGGCTGCGCGTCGTACTCGAGGCCTCCGGGTCGGACGTCACCGCGGCAGATCTGGCCGCACGGCTGCCCGACGTGCCTCAAGCCACGCTGTACCGACAGATCGGCGTGCTACTCGACGCCGGCCTGCTCGAGGTGGTGACCGAGCGGCGCGTCCGTGGCGGGGTCGAGCGGACCTTGCGGCTGGTCGCCGGCGCTGGGACCTTGGCCGCGGCGGACGTCGCCGACATGACGCCCGACGAGCATCGGCGAGGCTTCCTGTCCTTCGTCGGCGCGCTGATCGGCTCCTTCGACCGCTACATCGAGCGGCCCGACGCCTCGCCCGGCTCCGACCCGATGGGTTACCGCCAGACGGCGATGTGGCTCACCGACGAGGAGGCTGCCCGGATGGAGGCGGACCTCAACCGGGCGCTGGCGCCCTACCTCGCGAATGAGGCGACCCCCGGACGCAGGCGGACGCTGCTCAGCACGGTTCTCGTGCCCGACGCACCGACCGACTCCGAGGCCAGCGACGAGCCCGACTGAAACCGGCGGCGCGGCCCAAGCCCAGGGGCGACGTGGGGGCGCAGCTGCCGGCGGTAATTCGATGTGCTCGAAGACTGCAGCCTCGAGATTCCGCCCAGGCGTGCGCACTGCTTCCGCGATCCGCGCTCGCGGATGGTCGCCCAAACACAGGAAGGTCGCCCTCCGAGTCAACGGATAGCTACCTTTCTGGCTATGTGATCAGCGTTTTCGCAGGGACAGGGGTAGAGGTGGACCGGTCGAGACCGCCGGGCACAGCAAGAGCCGCCCACGCGGGACGGCTCTTGAGATGCAACCATTGCAGGGGTGGAGGTGGCGGGAATCGAACCCGCGTCCTTGAAAGGCGAAACAGACATTCTCCGGGCGCAGCTGACGTGTCGGTTTTCTCAGCCCCTGCACTTGCGTCAGCGCATTGCAGCCAGGCTCAGTCCGGTTTAAGTCCCGATCATCCCGCCGAACGCGAGATGATAAGCAAGCCTTCTAAATGAGGCCAGGATCCGGACGGAAGGCACATCCGGTCTGACCCTTCGGTCACTGCTCAGGCAGCGAGAGCGAAGTCAGTGCGGTTTGTATCGGCACTTATTGGTTTCCAGACGATCGTTTACGAGTTGAGTCTGGATCCTCGGCCCGCTTCTCCTGGAACTACCGTCCCAAGTCGAAACCAGTCACCCCCTGTGTAGTTGTCCAGCAGAAGGAGTCATTGACCCAGCTGCTACCCGGTTGGCGCCGCATCGTTGTTCGTCAGCAACGTTAACCGTTCTTACAACACTACCCGGCGGCAGTATGTTCCACCAACATCCTTCTCCCTGGTCGCCGGGATCGGTGCTGATCAGCCGATCAAGGAACGCTCCTGGCGTCCGTCGCTCTGACGGCGGCCCTGATTGAGGACCTTCAGCGGGATCACCACGGCGATCGGGTTCGTCCAGTCCTTGCCCTGGAAGGCCTTGACCACACCGACGATCGTGAAGATCAGCCACGACAGCGCCAGCACGGGCATCACGATCTCCGCCAGGAAGTTGGGCAGCACCAAGCCCCCGACGAGGACCATCAGTGCCATCAGCGCCTGGAAATTGAAGGCTTTCGCTGCCTCCCGCTTGGTGTAGCTGCCTTTCTGGGCAGTCGCATAGATAACCGCAGGGCCCACCACCCAGGTGCCAAGGGCTGACAGGTGCGACAGGCCGCCCATTGCCTTCGCGCTGGGTGCCACCGCATCAGCACTCAGGCTGCGTGAGGTCAGTCGCATCCCGCTCGCCGGAACGAGCGCCAATCCGGCGAAGGACGTGTTCAGCTCCCGGCGCGTCTGCGCCTGCAGCGCCATTCCGATGCGTTCGTCGAACTCCACTTCGGTGAGCCGACCGTCGGCATAGGCGTTTTGCAGGAACGACGCGGTTCGTTCGCGCTGCTCGGTGGTGACCGGCAAACCCAGCTTGGCAGCCTCTGCCCGGAAAGCGCCGGAATCATTGTGACGTTGGGGAACACTGGAAGTCATGTATCCATTGTGCGTCGTTGTGAGCTCAATCTCCATCCGGTGATCCCCCGATTCGACCCTCAGACGACTGTCTATCCCGCTACCAGGAGCCGACTCCGCCACCGCCGCCACCACCACCGGAGAAGCCTCCCCCGGAGCCGAAGCTGGAGCCTCCCCCGAATCCGGAGCCGGACGAGCCAGCCGAAGGCGGCGCGGGTTGCGCAGAGGTGGTGATGTCGGACAGCGCATTGTTGAGCACGTAGAAGTTCCAGGCATCGTAGTTGCCGTAGTACCAGTACGGCGGTTGAGCACTCAGGCGCCCTTGCTGCACCAGATGCGCGCAAAGCTCAGCCCACCGGTCGGTCAGGCCGAAGATGATCGCCCACGGCAGATAGCGGGAGAAGATGTCCTCGCCCTCTTCGAACCGTAGCTGGTCCGCTTCGACGGTGGCCAGGTAGAGCCGGAAGCCCTCCACCTGATCGGTCAACGCACGCCCCAGGCCGGTCCGCTGACCAGGCTGAAGTTTGCTGCGCACCACCATCAGGGTGATGACCGCGGGAAGGAAGACCAGTACCAGGAGCAAGAATCGCGAACCAGCTCCGAAGACGGCGGTCAGGGCAAAGATGGTGAACATTCCGCCGGCACTCCAGCCCGTGCGTCGACCGATGGAGGGCACGTCGGTGAACCATTTGTTGCGACCCACCTCGTGCTGCACCGACTGGGTGAGTGCGATGTGCGCGTCCTCCAGGGTATGTCCGTGGGACAGCTCGATCTCCCCGGCCCGGTCAGCGAACAAGCGATCCAGCAGAATTGCTTCGTGCGGCGCCGAGGCGCGCTCAGGATCAACCAGCCTGACCCTCGCGTCGCGGGGCTCGCTGCGCAACTGGACCGCACCCCGGACCGCCAGCGCCACCAGCGTCGCTGTGGTCTCCCGGGTGTCCAGGATCCCGTCGGCCAGCAGCCCCGCTTCCGCGACGGAGATCTCCGGTGGCGCGAAGGCGACCGGGACTTCGATCTCGGGGCTCGGCGCGCTGGCGACGTTCTCGCCCGGCAAAGGCGTGACACCTGGTGGCAGACCGACGTATCGCAGGTCCCGGCCCTTGCGTCGCAGGTACCACCATCCCAACGGTGGCGCCACCAACAGGTTCAAGGCACCGGCGGCCAACGCGAAGCGTCGAAGCTCCACCTCTTGGCTGTCGGCCCGACTCACCAGATGCGGGGTGTTGTCCGACACCACCCCGGTGGTGAACCGTGCCCCGATGGTGAGGATCTCTCCGGAATTCTTGACGCTCTGTCGGTAGATGCCTTCGGGCCGGCCGCTCGCCGATTGCCGGGACACGATGGCCTCGGTGCAGGGCAGGTTCTGCTGAGCCGGTCCGCTGTAGCAGGTCACCTCCTGCACTCCCCCAGGCACCTGGGCGGTGACCTCGATGTTGTGCACCGGCGGCGCTTCGCCGGAGATCGCGTCCCAGTAGAACTCGTCGTATTCGTCGAAGGTGCGGATGGCGCCGCCGACTCGGTAGGTCAGCGTGTACGTGGCGGTGGGAGTGTTGATGACCCGTGTCGGAGAGCCGATCCGCAGCGTCAAGTACTCGTTGCGGCCCTCCCGGGTGGTGCGGGTGGAGAACTCACTGGCCGCGTACGGGCTGTCAACGGTGATGGCGGAGATGGAGTAGACGGCATCGGTGCTGTCGTCCCAGGCTTCCCGAACGACGAAGCTGCGTTCGATGCCGTGCCGTCCTGAGCTGGTACCGAAGCGGTAGACGAGGGTTTCGGTGACGTCGACGTAACCACTCGGCTGCACCCGGTAGGAAATCATCCACGAGTCCACCGAATCGGACGTGGCCCACGCGAGGGTGGGTGCCCAGGACAGCAGAGCGCCGAACAGGACACTGAGCAGCGCCAGTAGCGTCCGACGCTTCGCTGTCATCGGCGGCGACGGTTTCGCGCAGCCAGTTCCCGTTCGGTGTCGCGCTTCATGTCACGCTCAGCGATCGCTTGGCGCTTGTCCCAGTCCTTCTTGCCGGTGGCCAGCGCGATCTCCACCTTGGCGTAGCCGTCGGAGAAGTAGATCGACAACGGCACAATGGTGCGTCCCGAATTGCCCAGTTCGCGTTCCAGCTTGGTGATCTCGCGCCGGTTCAGCAGCAGCTTTCGGTTGCGCTTGGTTGCGTGGTTGGTCCAGGTGCCGAAGGCGTACTCGGGGATGTGCGCGTTGCGCAGCCACACTTCGCCGTCATCGATCGTCGCGAAGGCATCCACCAGGGAGGCGCGACCTTCCCGCAACGATTTCACTTCGGTTCCGGTGAGCACCATGCCAGCTTCGAAGCGATCACCGATGTGGTAATCGTGCCGCGCCTTGCGGTTCTGCGCAACAAGCTTGCGACCCTTCTCGCGTGGCACCATTCCTCCTGGAGTCGTCACCCAACCGCCACTCACGGCGAACGATGCCACTGTAACAACTCCGCGATTCGTTCAGGACTTGTGTTCCCTCGCTCAGAACCAGCGCATCGGGTTGACCACGGAACCGTTCTGCCAGACCATCAGGTGCAGATGACAGCCGGTCGAGTATCCGGTGGTACCGACGTAACCGATGATCTGTCCGCTGCTCACCCGCTGGCCGACGCCGACCACGTAGCCGGACGCGTGGTTGTAGCCGGTGGTGATGTAGCTGCCGCCGACCAGACCGTGATCAATCATCAGCCGGTTGCCGTAGCCCTCGTTGTAGTAACGCTGAGTCACCACACCTGAACCAGGGGCCCGGATCGGCGCACCGCAGCCGGCGCCGAAGTCGGTGCCGTCGTGAAGCTTCCAGTATCCCAGCACGGGGTGCAGCCGCATGCCGTAGGGGGATGTGATCGGCGCGGAGACGGGGTAGTAGAAGTTCCGGTTCGAGGATACCGGCTTCGAGCGACTGGCCTGCTGGGCGCGATCAGCGGCTGCCTTTGCTGCTGCCGCCTTGGCTGCTGAATCGCTTGATCGACGCGCAGCGGCAGCGTCCGCGGCCCGTTGGGCTGCGGCAGCCTCGGCGCGGGCACGGGCCTCGGCTGCGGCCTGGCGGGCCGCCTCGCGCTTCTGTGCCTCGATTCGTTCCTGGATCCGGCCAGCCACCGCGGCAGCCTCGGCGTCGAGACGCTGCTGGTTCTGCCGTTCGGCGGCCACCCGGCGCTCGGCATTGGCGCGGGCAGTGGCGTTGGCCGCCACCATCTGCCGCACCGCAGCTGCCGCCTCGGACGCAGCCTGCTCTGCGGCCTTGGTCTTCGAGACCTGCACCTCGGCTGCAGCCTTCTGCTTGGCCACTGCGGCCTCAGCTGCGCCCTGGGCTTCCTTGGCCGATTGGAGGGTGGATTGCAGTTCGGTCAGTCGATCGACCTGCGCCTGGGTGGTGGCGAATATGGTCTCGGACCACTGCAGTCGGGAGTTCACGTCATTGGTGTCCAGGTCGGTCACCAAGACGGCGACCCCGACCAGGTTGTTCCGTTGCTGTTGGGTCTCGCGAACCGAGGCTCCGACGACACCGATCTGGGTGTCCAGTTCGAGCTGTCCGCGGATCACTTCGGCTTTCGCCCTGGACAACGCCAGTCGGGCGGCGGTCAGGGCCTTGGCGATCCTGGCGTCCTCAGCCACCGCGGCTGCGCGGCGTCGCTGCGCCTGCGCCAACTCACTGCGGGCCGCCGCCAGATTCTGTTCTGACTCCGCCAACTGTGCGGCGGCAGCCTGTAGTTCCCTGGAGTACTCCGCATAGTTTGTTCGGCTCTGTGCCTGGGCCGCTTTGATACGGGCCTGCTCGTCGGTGAGCGAATCGGCCCTGGAAGGCGGAGCTGCGCTGAGCAGCAGGGTGACGGAGAGGATCGCCGAGGCGGCGACGGCGGTCAGGCGGGTCGAGTAACGCGGAGTGGTGTGCGGACGGGACTGTGGGGGTCGGTCGGTCTGAGGGGGCACACTGTCTCCTGTTCTGGCACCAGCGGCCGTGTCCCCGAGTTTAGACGCGCAGGTACTTCCTGGTTGCTAAGAGCGTGGGAACAATAGACAGGGCAATTCCCACAACCGCAACCCCTCCCATAGCCAGCCCCGCTTGGGGCCAGCCAATCCAGCGTAGAGTCTGGATGGAGACTTGAGCGTTACGGATGACGATCAGGTACAAGCCAGCGGCCAACGTTCCGCACGCCAAAACCACCCCGATCAGCCCGGCAATCAAGCTCTCCAACAGGAACGGCAACAGGATGTAGGAGTTCGAGGCACCCACCATCCGCATGATGCCCAACTCCCGTCTACGGGAAAATGCAGCCATCCGGATGGTGTTGCCGATCTGCAGCGCTGCGGCCAACAGCAGCAACGAACTCATCCCGATCGTCGCCCACTTCAATGCGTTCAGCCAGCGGAACAGCGGATCGAGCACCGAGTGCAGGTCCTGCACGTTCTGTACGCCCGGCAGGGTGCGTGCCTCGGCGACGACCCCCTCGTACTGTTCAGGGTCGACCAGCTTGAGGCGGAACGAGTCCTGCATCTGGTCCAGCGTCAAGGTGTCCAGGATCGGGGAGTCGGCGAAGCTCTCGGTGAAGGCGGCGTAGGCCTCCTTCTTCGATTCGTAGTAGACCTGCTGCACGTCCGGATTGAGTTCCAGTCGTTGCCTGATCAGGTCCCGCTGAGCATCGGTGGTGGCCTTGCCGGCGTCACAGGTCCCACCGGGGACGTCCTGCACGCACAGGAAGACCGAGATCTCGATCTTGTCGTACCACTTGCCCTTGAACAGGTCGACTTGTTGCATGGTCATCAAACCGGCACCGAACAGGGCCAGTGAGACCCACATGGTGACGATCACGGCCAGCATCATGGAGAAGTTCCGACGCAGACCCGACCAGGTTTCACGAAAAGCGTGACGCATGCTGTCCTCTCGGTTCAGGCGGTGCCGTAGACACCCATTGACTGGTCCCGAATCACATCGCCACCGTCCAGTTCGATGACGCGGCGACGCATCTGATCCACGATGGTTGAGTCGTGGGTGGCCATGATCACGGTGGTGTCAAGCCGGTTGATTCGATCCAGCAGCTTCATCAGGCCGACGCTGGTGGCCGGGTCGACGTTGCCGGTGGGTTCATCGGCGATCAGGATCTTGGGTCGGTTCACGACGGCCCGGGCGATGGCGACGCGCTGCTGCTCACCGCCGGAGAGCTCGTCAGGCAACCGGTTGCCCTTGCCCTGCAGCCCGACCAGTTCCAGGGTTTCGGGAACCCGTTCTTTGATCTCGCTGCTGGTCTTGCCGATCACTTGCAGGGAGAAGGCCACGTTCTCGTGCACCGTCTTGCCGGGTAGCAGCCTGAAGTCCTGGAACACGGTGCCGATCTGGCGGCGAAGTTCGGGCACTTTCCAGTTGCGCAGCTTGGCGACGTCCTTGCCCGCCACGTGCACCGTGCCGCGGCTGGGCAGGATCTCGCGCAGCACCAGCCGCAGGAAGGTTGACTTGCCGGAGCCGGAGGCGCCGACGAGGAACACGAACTCACCCTTGTCGATGGTCACGTTCACGGAGTTGAGGGCAGCACCCACTTGTCCGGGATAGATCTTGGACACATTGTCGAAGGTGATCACAGGGGACCTCGAACTCATCGGTGGTCGGGGAAGATCGACGTGACCGCTCCCGGCCTCGTCGGCTAGGAGTCTAGATCACCCCCAGGGGCTAGCCGCATTGCCACGCGGGCGTCAGGCGCCTGACGTGGTGCGGCGCCAGCGGATGCCGGCGTCGATGAATCCGTCGATGTCGCCGTCAAACACGGCATCGGGGTTGCCGACCTCATGGTCGGTGCGCAGATCCTTCACCATTTGGTAGGGATGCAGCACGTAGGAGCGCATCTGTGAGCCCCACGAGTTGCCGCCGTCGCTCTTCAGCTCGTTCATGGCAGCTTCACGCTGGATGCGGGCCTGTTCCAGCAGTCGGGACTGCAGCACCCGCAGTGCTGCCGCCTTGTTCTGCAACTGGGACTTCTCGTTCTGGCAGCTGACCACGATGCCCGAAGGCAGGTGGGTGATCCGCACCGCGGAGTCGGTGGTGTTCACGCTCTGCCCCCCGGGACCAGAGGAACGAAAGACGTCAACCCGAATGTCGCCCTCGGGAATGTCGATGTGGTCGGCTTCCTCGGTCACCGGAAGCACCTCGACACCGGCGAAGGAGGTCTGCCGACGACCTTGGTTGTCGAAGGGTGAAATGCGCACCAGTCGGTGGGTTCCCTGTTCGACCGACAGTGTGCCGTAAGCGAAGGGGGCGCGCACCGTGAAGGTGGCCGACTTGATACCGGCCTCTTCGGCGTAGGAGGTGTCGTAGATCTCGAAGGAGTAGCCGTGGCGTTCAGCCCATCGGGTGTACATCCGCAACAGCATCGCCGCGAAGTCAGCGGCGTCCACTCCCCCGGCCTCGGAACGAATCGAGATCAGGGCGTCGCGTTCGTCGAACTCCCCAGACAGCAGGGTACGGACCTCAAGGGTTTCGATGGCCTTGCTGAGCTTGTTGATCTCCGTGCCGACCTCGGCTTCGGATTCAGCGTCGTCCTCCTCGCCGGAGAGCTCCATCATCACCTCGGCGTCCTCGACGCGCTGACGCAACGATTCCACCCGCTCGAGGTCGGCCTGCAGCTGTGACAATCGCGAGGTGACGCGCTGCGCGTTCTCCTGGTCGTCCCACAGGTCAGGTGCTGACACTTCATCCTGGAGTTGTCCGATCTCGGCCCGCTTGGCATCCGGATCGAGGACGGATTCGATACCGCTCAACGCCTTGTCGAGGTCGCTGAGGCGCTGGGAAAGATCTTCGAGTGACACAAGGAGTGAGTCTAGCTGGTCAGATCGCCCGATCCGCTGAGCCGAAGCCCCACGGATCGGTGCGCTGACGCAGCCGTGAGAGAATGGGCCCGTTGTCGAAGCAGTGAGGAACCTGGCCGTGGGAACGTTGAAGACGCAGTTGAAGAGTGACCTGATCGTCGCGATGAAGGCACATGACAATGCCGCCAAGTCGAACATCCGGATGGCGCTGGCCGCCATCGGCACCGAAGAGGTCGCTGGCGACGCCGCGCGGGAGCTGACCGAGACCGAGGAACAAGCCGTGCTCACCCGCGAGGTGAACAAGCGCAAGGATGCCGCCGGATCTTACCAAAGCGGCAACCGCCCCGAGCTGGCAGCCAAGGAGGAATCCGAAGCCGAGTTCCTGTCGAAGTACCTGCCGGCCCAGTTGAGCACCGACGAGGTGACCCAGATCGTGGAGAAGGGCATTGCCGTGGTGGCTGCTGATTTGGGCGAGAAGCCCGGCATGCGGCAGATGGGCCAGGTGATGAAGGCTGTCCAGGCTGAGGTTGCGGGCCGCGCCGATGGCAAGACCATCTCCACCTTGGTGAAGCAGCGCCTGGCGTGAGCCTGTGCCCGGTGGGCGAGCCCAGGATGCACTCCGGCTCGTGACTCCGGTACCCTGCTGTGGCCGGGCTGATGGTGGACACCTCAGCATCGGGGCGCATAGCTCAGTTGGTTAGAGCACCTGCCTTACAAGCAGGTGGTCGGGGGTTCGAGTCCCTCTGCGCCCACGCGTGCGAAACAGCGTTTGCCTAGGGCAAACACCCGCTGAATCTCTGCTCCTCGTGCACTATACGTGCATATCTCGAACGCAGTTGGGCCCTGGTTTGGGAGCCATTTCGGCGCCTGCCATGACGCGGCCCGGCCGTACAAGACCTCACAGCGGCCGTTCTCAGCGTCCCTAACGGCGTTCGTAGATGTCGCGTCGGTGGCCGACGGCGACGACGAGGATGAGCACCAGGTTGTCATGGATCTCGTACACGACTCGGTAGTCGCCGGTGCGGACGCGCCACTCGCCGTTGCCGCCCACCAGCTTCTTGGCACCGCTCGGCCGCGGTTCGCTGGCGAGCAGTTCGATCGCAGCCTGGACACGACGCTGCGCAGCCCGGTCCAGCTTGCGTATCTGTCGGAGCGCCGCCGGGGCGACCTCGACGCGGTAGGTCACGCCAGTCCGAGATCGGCCTTGACCTGTGCCCAGGGGATTGTTGGCTCACCCGCGGCGATCTCCTCGCGAGCGGCGCGGACCGCTTCGATGTCGGCGAAGTCTTCAGCGGCCGCGAAAAGGCGGTCCAGGTCGTCGGCGTCGATGACGGCGGCCACGCGCTGCCCGCGACGGGTCAGGTAGACGGGGTGATGGCCTACACGGGCCGCGTCCACTACATCGGCCAGGCGGGCCCGCGCATCGCTCACAGTCATGTCACTCATACCTCCATGATAGTCGCTGAAACAGCGGAGATGTACATCTTGGCGACAGCTTGGGCGCCCGAACTCACTCCTCCTCTCAGCAATCGGTGGGCGCCGGGCGGCAGGTCAGGACGTTCCCGCGGGGACGCGCGACCCGCGGAAGGATCGCGTTCTCTGTGGCCTAGCGGGAGTTTCCCCGTTATCTGATTGGGTTGTGGTGCTTTCGCGTGTTGGTCACGGGTTTTGTGGCCGAGTGGTGTATTACCTATATATGGCGTCGATTGTGGGGAAGAAGCAGGGCGGCAAGACGTACTACTACTTG
>JAGXHS010000161.1 GCA_024636075.1 Propionibacteriaceae bacterium | reverse complement strand
GTGCCGTTCAACATCGCCTGTGGTCGCTGCCGGATGTGCAACGAACGCAAGACCGGCATCTGCCTCAACGTCAACCCGGCAAGGCCCGGCGCGGCCTACGGCTACGTGGACATGGGCGGTTGGATCGGCGGCCAGGCGGAGTACGTGATGGTTCCGTTCGCCGACTTCAACCTGCTGAAGTTCCCCGACCGTGACCAGGCACTGGAGAAGATCCTCGACCTGACCATGCTGTCCGACATCTTCCCCACCGGTTTCCACGGCGCCTACACCGCCGGGGTCACCACCGGTTCGACGGCCTACATCGCCGGAGCCGGTCCGGTCGGCCTGGCCGCAGCGTACTCGGCCACCGTCCTCGGCGCGTCGGCCGTCATCGTCGGCGACATGAACCCTGACCGACTGCGTCAGGCGGCGAGCTTCGGCTGTGAAACGGTCGACCTCAGCAGCGGAGACGACCTTGGCGAAATGATCGCGCAAATCCTCGGGGAACCAGTGGTGGATGCCGCCGTTGATGCGGTCGGCTTCGAGGCCCGCGGCCACGGCGAGGGGGCAGGCGAAGCCCCCGCGACGGTCCTCAACGACATCATGACCGTGGCCCGCGCCGGAGCCGGCCTGGGCATCCCGGGGCTCTACGTCACCGGCGACCCGGGAGCCGTCGACGCGGCCGCCAAAGTCGGCCGGATCGGCGTGGACCTGGGAACGGGCTGGGCGAAGTCCCACTCCTTCACCACCGGCCAGTGCCCCGTGAAGAAGTACAACCGCCAGTTGATGAACCTCATCCTCGCCGACAAGGCCCACATCGCCGAGGCGGTCAACGCCACGACGATCTCGCTCGACGAGGCGCCCGAAAGCTACAAGGCCTTCGACAAGGGCGCGGCCACGAAGTACGTCATCGACCCGCACGGCATGGTCGCGTGACAACCAGTGACCCGCCCGAATCCCGGCAGTGCAGGGCCCATGACACCGGGACGTCCGGGACAGGGTTGTAGAAGACGCAGTTGTGTGGACCGACCCGAAAGGTGGGTCGGTCCACACAACTGTCTCTGAATGGGGCCAGCTTCTCGACGTCGGCCAGCCGGATTGGGCCTGTTCGGCGAGCGGTGCGTTCGCACACCGGTAGGAGTGGTCGTGGGGCTGCAGTGAACATACTGTGCCGGAGCTGACTCCATCGGGGGGCCCAGTGCCAGGGTTCGGGTGGGTGGAGCCAGCCCGGCCCCAATTTCGCGGGCAGCGTATCAAGCGATGCGGGGGTTTCTCGTGAGTCAACGCGCACCCCGAGGTGCCTCACTGAAGATTGAGCGCGAATTGTGGCTCTACCCGATCGCCGACAAGCTGAGCGCCATGTACGCCACCTACGGAAGCGGACCATCCACGCGATACCGCGACCTGTACGACCTCGCGATGATCGTCGACCAACTCCCCTTCGACGAGCAGACGCTCATCGAGGCCCTGCGCACACAGCAACGGCTCCGACGCATCACCATTCCGTCCGCGCTCATCGAACCCGCTCGCGGTTGGGCCGACGCCTATGACAGGCAAATGCCGAAGACGCCCAGCACCCACCCGCCGTTCACCACCTACCAGACCGCGATCTCCACAGTCCGAGGCGCACTCGGCCCCGCCCTGCGAGCGGGAAGTGGCAGCGCACAGCCGGGAGGTCAAGGCATGATCGACCAGTGATGATCGTGAGGGCGACCCGGAAACTTCTCGACCGCATCGGACCGGGCGAGGCGAGCGACGACCAGTCCACCACCCTCCTCGGCGACTGGTACGCCACCGCCTTGCCCTGGCGACCACGCCAAGTCGCCCTGCTGATGAGCGACCGAACCCTCCTGCCACTGGCGATGCCCTTGGCGCCTGCGTCGACCCTGCTCGCACGATTCCCGGATCACCTCACTGGAATGCTCAAGGCACTTCAGGTGCCGGCGGACGTGATCGAGCAGGAACTCGCCCACATGCGGCCCTGCACTTTGGCTGCCACCAACAACCGCAGCCGGGTCGGGTCGCTGAACGAGTTCGCCTTCCTCGCTCACGCCCATCGCCAGTCGCACCCGGAGCTCGACCTTCTCGACCTGTCGCTGCGCCTGTCGCGTGTCCCATGCAGCCCGCTCTACAAGCGCCACATCAGCCCCGACCGAGAGCTGGCAGCACTGCTGGCTCATTGACGATGTGCAGTGCCGCGCCCAGATCGCTTCCGTATCCCTCACACCGCATACTCGGCCACTGCGGTCCTGATCGCCTCTGACCTGCTCAGATGGTGGCGTTCGGCGGCGGCGTCCAAGGCTTCGAGCTCCTCGGCCGTGAACCGAACGGCGACGACCTGCATCGGCTCGCCCCCACGTCCAGGGCGCCCGCGCCCGCGGCGCTTCAAGTCAGCCACGTCATAGCCAGCCTCGGCCTCGCCGGCCCACTTCTGGACCTGCTCTTCGCTCGCCACGACAAAACCGTATGACGAAACTCCAGCATCGCCAGCCCAAGCGAGAGCCCAGCTCCACCAGCGCCATCAAGCGGTGCACACGACGCTCGGGAACAGCTCGGATCAGCGCAGAACGCACCGGCCCAGCGGCGCCAATTCGTTCGTTGTTCCAGGCATGTTCCACGAGGGGCCTCAGAGAACCTCCATATGCCTCTGACAAGGCCACCCAATCGGGCTACTCGTAGTTGAGAGTGGTGGGTCGTTTGATGCAAGGGCTCGGGGCCTTGCGCTGGGATGGGTGTTGCGACGCATCCGCCCGGACAAGGACCACGAGCTGTGACCGAGCCTATGTGCTCGCTGCGTGATGCTGCGAGCGTGATCTTCAACCTGCCCAACTACCACGTGATCGACACCATAGACCTCCTGCTGGGTGGTCGACGGGTGGTCGTCCAGGCCGACAGGATCGCTGACGGCTGCCCTGAGTGTGGGGTGGTCTCGGCGCGGGTCCATGCGTGGTGTCGGCAGCGGGTGAAGGACATGCCGCACGCGGGCCGCCTGGAGCTGGTCGTGGGTAAGCCTCGGCTGGTGTGCGGCGAGCGGGCGTGCCCGCGTAAGACGTTCATCCAGACCACGGGTGAGTTGCCGCTGCGGGCCCGGTGCACGACTCGGCTGCGGACGGCGCTGCTGTCCGCGGTGATCGATCAGGGACAGCCGGTCGACCAGGTCGCCCGGGACCATTGGGTGGCTTGGTGGACAGCGCAACGCTGCGTGAACGCCGCCGCGCTCGTGCTGCCCGACGTCGAGCGTCTGCACGTCACCCAGCTCGGGATCGATGAGCACCGCTATCGCAGGGTGCGGTGGTTCCGGGACCCTGATCAGGGCGGGTGGAACCGTGGATGACGACCCTGGTCAACGTGGCATCCGGTCAGGTGTTGGGTGTGGTCGACGGCCGCCACAGCACAGCCGTCGAGGCCTGGCTCGACGCCCGCAGCCACGCGTGGCGGGACCGGATCCAGATCGTGGCGATCGACCCCTCGGCCGCGTTCAAGAAGGCGATCACCACAGCCCTGCCGACAGCCGGGATCGCGGTCGACCCGTTCCACCTGGTCCAGTTGGCGAACCTGTGCCTGACCCGGGTGCGGCAACGCCTCGTCCAGGAACACCAACAGCGTCGCGGCCGCACCATCGACCCCGCCTGGGCACACCGGACGCTGCTGCTCCGCGGTGACGACACCCTCTCGGCCCAGGCCCGCGATCGACTCGAAGAAGTCTTCGCCACCGACGACCCCACCGGCGAACTCGGCGCCGCCTGGGGCGTCAAGGAAGGCCTCAGGCTCGTCCTGAAGGCCACCACCCTCGACGCCGCCCGGGTCGCCCGAACCCGCCTCGAAGGTTGGGTCACAGCAGCCGACACCCCCGAGACCAGCCGACTGTGGGACACCCTGAACACTTGGTGGCCGGCCATCGAGGTGTTCATCGCCAGCAGGGTCACCAACGCTCGCACCGAGGCCGCGATCACCGCGATCACCGCGATCAAGCACATCAAACGCACCGAACGGGGCTACCGCAACAACGAACACTACCAAGCCCGTATCCTGCTACGCAGCGCCCACCGGGCGCAGCGACACCGTTGACCAGCCAAGGCACCACGGTCAAATGCGAATAGCCGACGAGCCCCGCCATGAGGGATCGCACATTTTTCTCAATGGTTGGATGCCTTGTGACGAGGTGGGACCCCGTTTACGAGGTGTTCTTGTCACCAGTTCTATGAGTCGTGGTCAGCGATGACGACCGCAGTCCAGTCTCGTCCGCAGGGCTACAGTCTGCGTGGGTCCCAGTCGGTCGCGCTGCATGCCGAAAAATCATCCTGTAACACCACGATCCAAGACACCAGAGCGTGGTGGCAAGGATTGTGCCTCCTGCGACGACAAGTGCCCCCAAGACTAACCCAATCACCGGGAGTCCGTAATGGAAGGAAACAGCTGAACCCGACAACAAGACAGAGGAAAGAAGGTAGGAAAACTGTCGGGGCCTTGGTGTTGACGGCAGGGCTGGGGCGTGAACTAGGTGTCGAACGCCGAAATTGTAAATCAGATCAATAATCATGGCATCGGGAAGTAGTGCTCCGCTGAGGGCAACAAGTGCCAGTGACCCAAGCCAAATGGGTGACTGCAAGATTAATCCGATCACAATCAAGGTGGTGCCTACGGCGGGCGTGAACCGCAGCGGCCAAGCGATGCGTGCTTTTGTATCCTTGTCAAGTTTCTCAAAACCTTGTTTGTTTAGGTTAATTTCTGCAAAGGCACTTAGTCTTGCCATTTTCATTGTCCTCTCAAAGTTCGTCCTACGCTTGGCGGAACACCCCGAAATCGGCGTCCACGCCCAGATGCGGCGGCGGTTGTGGGCTACTCGTAGTTGAGCGTGGTGGGTCGTTGATGCAAGGGCTCGTGGCCTTGCGCTGGGATCGGTGTTGCCCCACATCCACCTGGTCTCGGCGCGGGTCCATGCCCCTCATGTCGACCTCGACCTCGACGATATGGCTCAGCACGGCTGCTGACGAAGCGCTGCTCGACGGAGACGATGGCCAGAGTCGTGTCACTGGCATGGCTTCCTGGTCAAGACGCCCACGGCGTCGGTTCGTGTCCATGTTGTCCATTCTGAAGGTCGATCCTCAAGGCCGGGTCAAGCCGACCGCAACCTTGCCTCTCGGACCAGCAACAGCTGCGTGGGGCAGCCCACCGATTGTCCCTTTGAGGGCGCTTCGGATTTCAGCGGGGTGTGAGGGTGGGGAGCAGGGTCCAGT
>JAGXHS010000011.1 GCA_024636075.1 Propionibacteriaceae bacterium | reverse complement strand
GAGTGGGCGGGCACTGCATTGCCGTGGATCCGTGGTTCATCGTCTCCGCGGTTCCTGAAGAGGCCCGAATCATTCGAACCGCGCGCGAGGTCAATGACAGCAAACCACGCCACGTCATCGATCTGGTCAAGGAAGCCTGTGCCGATCTCGACTTGCCAGTCGTCGCCTGCCTGGGTCTGGCGTTCAAGGCCAACATCGATGACTTGCGGGAATCGCCGGCGGTCGCCATCACGAAGGACTTGGCAGCCGAGCTACCCTCGGCGCAGGTGCTTGCGGTCGAGCCCCACATCCGTGAACTGCCTGCCCAACTGGCAAGCTTGGACAACATCAAGCTGGCCAGCGTGGATGAAGCCATGGAGACGGCAGATGTGCTCGTCGTGCTGGTGGACCACCAAGCATTCAAGTCCTTGGATCCCGAGATCGTGGCCACCAAGAAGGTGGTGGACACCCGAGGCTTGTTGCGCCGCTGAAGGAGTGTGGCTGTACCCGGCCGCTCTGCACCGGGCACAGCCCTTCCGATCAATGGTGAGGAACGAACTCGGGCAGTCGTGCGCCGACACCCAGCAGTTCAGCGATGGCCGCGACCGATCTTTCGGCCGCGCGACCATCACCATAAGGATTCACCGCTTGACTCATGCGGCGATGAGCTTCGGGATCGTCCAACAGCTTGCTGGTCGCTTCGACGATGGCGGTGGTGTCGGTTCCGATGAGCCGTACGGTGCCGGCATCAACAGCTTCAGGGCGCTCAGTGTTCTCCCGAAGCACCAGAACCGGCTTGCCCAGACTCGGGGCCTCTTCCTGCACACCTCCGGAGTCGGTGAGGATCACCTTTGCGAGCTTTTGGACATGCACGAACTCCGCATAGTCGAGCGGCTCGCAGACAATCACATTCGGGTAGGGATGGAGTATCGGCAGGATCTCGGCTCGAATCTTCGGATTCTTGTGCACCGGGAACACGAAGGACGTTCCGGGACGCTCATCGGCCAGTTGAGCGATGGCCTGCCCGATGCGGCGCATCGGATCGCCCAGATTCTCCCGCCGGTGTGACGTGAGCAGGACGACATCGCCTTCCTGCTCCGCCAAGTGAGCGATTCGATCATCGCTGAACGCGACTTCCTGCTGAGCCGTCCAGTGGAGTGCGTCGATCACGGTGTTGCCGACCACTGCGATGGATGCCGGATCCACTGCCTCGCGCAGCAGATTGTCGCGCGATGTGGTGGTGGGGGCGAGGTGAAGGGCGGCAACTTGCCCGGCGAGCTTGCGATTGGCTTCCTCGGGGAACGGTGAATGAATGTTCCCGGATCGTAGGCCGGCCTCCAGATGTACTACCGGGATGCCGTGGTAGAAGCAGGCGATGGCCGCGATGGCCACGGTTGTGGTGTCTCCTTGGACGACAACCGCATCAGGACGGACCTCATCCAGGATAGGTGGCAGTCCGGTGAGGATCCGGGCGGACAATTCCGACAAGGTGGCACCGTGTTGGAACACCTTGAGATCCAGATCAGGCGTGATTCCGAACCATGCGTTGACCTGGTCAAGCATCTCCCGGTGCTGACCGGTGCTGACGACGACTGGTTCCAGAACCTCAGATGACTGCAACGCCTTGATCAGGGGCGCCACCTTCACCGCTTCGGGGCGAGTGCCGTAGATGATCATGACTTTCTTCACTGACAGGTCCTTCCGAGTCGGGTGCGCTGGCCAGAGCAGTTAGTTGGTGGCACATGCCACGGCCGATCCATAGAACTCCAGTGTGGAGGAATGTGCGAGCAGATGTGATGTGGACACTCCCCAGGTGTGTCCCGCAGCGTCGGTGGAGCGGTTGCTCACGAAGTTGAACCGGTCACTGGAGTAGACCCGCCCGCCTGCCGTACGTATCTTGTCGAGGAATGTGGTGTCCACCTTGCGTGGCAGGGACTCGAAGCGCGACTCCCTCGCGACCTCGCGAGGTGTGACGATCGTCCCTCCTTGGACGAGCCTGACGAAACGGTGCTCGGCCGCGGCGAAACGCAGCAGAGTCGGCCCTGTGTCGTCGCCGATGTGTACGTAGTGGGCCCACTTCCCGACGACCTGGGCATCCGTCCAGCTGAAAGCGCGGATGAGATCAGACAGATAGTGTTCGGCGTAGTAGTTGTCGTCGTCCATCTTCGCGACGTAGCGACCGCTTGCTGCTTCGACTCCCAGATTCATCAGGTCACCGAGTAGCGCGTCCGGGTCGGCTTCGCGCAGAGTGACGGTCCGCAGGGGCCAACGAGCCTGGAGCTCGGCCACGAGTTTGTCACTGGGGGAGAACCCGTGCGAGACGAGGACCAGTTCGAGTCGGGGATGACTCTGACGATGAAGAAACTCCCACACATTTTCCAGTTGCTGTGGGCGCATGGTTGGCACGATGGCCGAGACGGAGTCGTCGAAGGGTGATCGTGGCAGCCCGACGGTGTCCAGGATCTTGTCGACACGATGACGGTAGAGATGTTGGTCATGCACCGTTCTGTGCGCCCTCAAGACCTGACGGTCGCGTAGTTCCTTGTGCATGATGAGGTTTCCGAGTTGCTCGTCGGCATCCTGCTGATTGTCGACGACGGTGATGTCCTTGCCGAAGAATCGTTCGATGGAGGCAGCAGGGGTGCTGACCACGGCAGTCTGGGCTGCCGAGAGTTCGAACAATCGCCGCGGACACATTGTCGGGGAATCCACGACGGAGTTGACGTTCAGGAACACTTTGTACGCGGAGTATGCCGCCACCATCTGGCGGTACCCGAGCGAACCTTTGATGAGATGGCTGTACTTGGCAGGAAAGCGATACCGAGAATCCTGGGTTTGCATACGCGAAAAGATGTGCAGCCCATGAGGGGCCGCAGCACCAAGCAGGAGATCCATCTGTTGGCGCCGCTCAGGATGCTTCTCGGCGAAGTAGGTGCCGGCGAAGGCGACATCGTGCGGACGCTCGACCGATTCCTGACCGTGCCGGATCGGGTTGTGGATCCGCGGTTGGGCGGCGAACGGCAGAACGTCGACCCGGTCGTGACCCAGGGCTTTTATATAGGTGGGAATCATGTCGGCATCCACGGTGAAGACATGATCGAAAAGTCGGGCGGTCTCTATGAAACGGGCGTAGTTCGGCGGATCTTCCTTGTTCCAGAAGACTGTCGGGATCTTGGCCTGATGACAGTTGGCCAACAGTTCGCGCAAAGCGTCGGCGCGAGCCCCTGCCCCCGTCATGGCGCCCTGCCAATCGCCACCGTTGCCGCGCCAAGCAGACTCGACGAAGACCAGACTTGGTTTGTGGTCAGCCATCTCCTGGCGCCAATTGTCCGGACTCAGACGGAACTGGCTCCACTCGTAGGTGAAAGCGAGCTCAGAGAACTCGTCCAGGATGACCCCGACCCGAAGGTCTGGTCTCGCCACTGGGCCGGTCGCTACAGCAGGTTTCGGCAGCCACACGGTGGTGGGATACAACCTTGCACGGAGTGTGCTTTCCAGCCGGTTCGTCCGACGACGAATCGCCCGACCAACCCTGCGGACGGTCAGCGGCTCCGCTCGTGACGGCAGCAGCCGTGACAGAGTGTTGCTCAGGCGCTGCATGCGATGCGGGCTGGGGGACAAGGCAACTCCTCGGTCTCGAGGATTCATCGTAGCGAATGCCACGCTGGCGATGGTCGTACCGTGGTGTCGCCATGACTGGCGTGAGATGATTGGCGTCACCATGACTCCTTCGACCACTGCTGCCCCGGCGAGCGCATTGGCGCTTTTCCGTAACATTCCGGTGGGGTTGTCGGTGTGGAGCAAGTTCCGGGCCCAGGGTTGGACGGCCACCCTGCACTCAGTTGTCCGGGCCTGTCCGGCTCGACCACGAGCCGTGTTGGCCCGAGGGCTCGGATCCCGGTGGCCGATCGTGAGGGCGGCGGTCCTCTCGGCCGGCGGAAAGAGGGATCAGTGTCAGCGACTGTTGCGTGAAACTGTGGCCCGGGACCCTCAGTTGCTCGACGCTGCGGTGGACATTCTCGTCGCGGCCCACCAGCCGTGGGCTGCCCGGCGTCTCGCGGAGCAATTTCTCGGACGACTGCGGCCCGAGACTTCGGCTCGGCTCCTCAGCAGTGAAGGATATTTCTCGCGTGCTCTCGAAGAGCTGGGTGATGATGCGCATCACCGGGCCCTCGCAGAGGTTGTGCAAGGAGAGTTGTTGTCGCTTGATCCGTCGGATCGGTTGGCGACACCTGCCACAGCAGTGCGAATGGTGGACCGGCCACAGAGGATCTGCCACCTGGTCACAACGGCTTTGCCCGAAGCGCTGTCCGGCTACACGGTGAGGACCCACGGCATCGCCCAGGCCCAGAGCCGACGCGGCAGGAACGTGACCGTTGTCTCACGACTCGGTTTTCCGGTGGATCAGGGAGCGATCGCAGCCCAGCGCAGAGTGTGGGTCGATGACGTGGCCTACGAGAGACTGCTGCCCGCCAGGCGGCTACCCCTCTCGGCTGATGCGCGATTGGACATCGCGGTGGAGGAGGTGGTGGAGCTGGTCTCGAAGTGGGAAGCGGATGTTCTGCACGCCCATTCGAAACACGACAACGCCCAAGTCGCCATTGCTGCGGGACGGCGCCTCGGAATCCCTGTGGTCTACGAGGCTCGTGGGTTTCTGGAAGAAACGTGGAGATCGCGCGGGGGATCCGCTGAAAGTGAGCGCTACCAGAAGACCCGTGAGGCCGAGACACAGTGCATGCGAGCTGCGGATGCGGTGGTGACGCTGTCAGACAGCATGAGAGCGGACATCATCGCACGGGGTGTGGACGCAGAGAGAATTCACTTGATCCCCAATGCAATCGCTGACGAGGCATTGGACATGGTCCCTGATCGCGACGGTGCCCGGCGTGCGTTGGGGCTGTCATCCACTGATCGTGTTGTTGGGCTGGCAGGCACTCTCAATGCCTATGAAGGACTTGATGTCCTGATCGAGGCCGTGGCTCTGTTGGACGACCCACAGGTCGTGGTACTGATCGTGGGAGGCGGGCCCCAATTGGACCATTTGAGGAACTACGCGGCTGCAAGGGGTGTGAAAGCACGGTTTACCGGGCGAGTGCTCCCGAGTGAGGTGCACAGATATGTTGCTGCTCTGGACCTCTATTGTCTTCCTCGGTTGGCGACTGACGTCACCTGCTTGGTCCCTCCGCTCAAACCGCTGGACGCGCTGGCACTGTCTGTTCCGCTGCTGGCGAGTGATCTGCCGCCCCTCGCGGAGATTGTGGATTCGTCGGGTGCCGGGTGGACCGTCGAAGCGGGCAGCCCGGAGGTCTGGGCAGGTCGCATGAAAGCTCTGTTGGCTGATTCGGATGTCCTGGCGGAGAAGGGGCGTCAGGGACGTGACTGGGTGCGCCGGTTCAGAACCTGGCGCTACATGGCCGAGCGCTACGATCACGTCTATCGGGCAGCCGTAGCTGTAGCAGGTCGATCCTGCGAGGAGGGACAATGATGGAGCAGCCTGAGGGGTGCCATGAGGTCGGAGTGCGATGAGCAGGGAGATATCCACCCTGACTTTCGATGAAGTCACGGTACTGGCCAGCAAGACCGACATGCGGAAGATCGGCACGAGGCCACCGTTCGCCGCCTACGTGAGAGAACTCTGGCAGCGGCGCGAGTTCCTGTGGACATTGTCGTCGGCCAAGAGCACAGCCAAGAATGAGGGGCAACGGCTGGGGCAGGTCTGGTCGGTGCTGAACCCGCTGCTGCTCATAGCCACCTACCTGTTTGTCTTCGGATTCTTGCTGGGTACCAATCGTGGCGTTGACAATTTCGTCGGATTTCTGGCGGTGGGTGTGATCCTGTTCGGCCTCTCTGCCTCGACCGTGACCAAGGGATCGCGCGCCATCTTGAACAACAAGGGCTTGGTCCGCGCTCTTCACTTCCCGAGGGCAGTTTTGCCCCTCTCGTCTGTTCTGACGGAGTGTTTGGCCCTTCTCCCCGGGCTGGGGGTACTGCTGGTGGTGCTGCCGTTGACCGGTGAACGGCCTCGTTGGTCATGGTTGCTCTTCCCCCTTGCGTTCCTGATGCAGGGATTCATGCAGGCCGGCATGGCGCTGATCCTGGCCAGGATCGTCAACGCCAGCGCTGACATCTGGAACCTCGTGATCGTGGCGGTGCGCCTGATGCGCTACCTGTCGGGAGTCTTCTTCAGCATCGCGGCGATGGTGCCAAGTCATCCCGTGCTGGGCGCAGTGCTGCAGTATCAGCCCTTTGCCCTACAGCTATCGCTCGCGCGGCAGGCACTGATGGCCCAGTTCACCGTACAGTGGTCGCAGTGGCTCGTCGGACTGGGATGGGCAGTGCTTCTGCCCGTGGCGGGGCTTTGGATCTTCTGGCGAGATGAGGCGCGATATGGGCGGGGCTGAACAGCGCCAGAATCCGCATTCAGACCCAGCGGTCATCGCTTGGCATGTGAATGTCACCTATGAGGTGCTTGGAAGCAGGAACGTCGGTGATGCGACGGGACATGCCGAGAACAGTCGACTGCGCCGTTTCTTGAAGCGCGACAGCCAGATTGGTGCTGTCCGCTACGTCGAAGCTGTCAAAGACGTCTCATTCGTCGCGAATCGTGGCGAGTCCATTGGCATCATCGGACCCAACGGTTCTGGCAAATCGACTCTGCTGCGGGCGCTGGCAGGCCTGGTGCCGCCCACCTCGGGACATGTCTGGTTGCAGGGACGGCCAGCCCTTCTCGGAGTCAACGCTGTGCTGCTGCCTTCTCTGAACGGTGAACGCAATGTCTACATCGGAGGCCAAGCTCTTGGCCTGACCAGAGCCGAGATCGACGACCGTTTCGATGACATCGTTGCCCTGGCAGACATCGGCGAAGCGATCAGCCGCCCCATGTCGACCTACTCATCAGGGCAAGGAGCACGGCTTCGGTTCGCCATTTCGACAGCAGCCAAGCCAGAAATTCTGATGATCGACGAGGCGTTGGCAACAGGCGATGCTGCGTTCCGGCAGCGCTCCAAGCAAGAGATGTCCGAGCTGCTGGACGGTGCTGCCACGGTCTTCCTGGTTTCCCACTCCAACAAGGCCATCGAGGACATGTGCCAACGTGTGTTGTGGATTGATCATGGCCGATTGGTGATGGATGGGCCGTCCGACCTGGTGTTGGCGGAATATGCGTCGGGCAGAGTTCCTGAGCCGGGTGACCGTCCGGTGCGGTCACGGGCAGACTCTGCGCCTCCCCCGTCGGTCGAGCCGCAGAGTCTGCCCGTGCCGCCGGTTGCTGAGGCATTGTCACCGGATGTCGTCATATGGGGGCGTGACAGCTCGCTCCTGACCGCCCTCATGGAAGGCGGGGAAGAAGCAGACAGTAGGTCCGCAATGCTGTCGGCTTTGGCAAGTGGCGGCATCGTGAACATTGTTTCGATTCCCACCGAAGGACTGGATGACAGCCGAGAACTGCTGCAGGACTCCGGTTCCGCCCAGTTCTGCGTTGCAGTGGGCAGCGATGAGCCGCTTGCCGTCGAGGTTCCGCGACTCGTCGAGGGATTGTCACTGTCACCGGGCAGAGTGCTCGTCGTGGACGGCGACCTCGGGTCTTTGGCGGCGCTGACGGCGCAGACCGGTGAGGTGCAGACCTTGAATCCGTTCAGCGCTGAGGAGCAGCTCTGGGCGTTGGCCCGCCAGGTCGAAGGCACTGGTTTTCCGAGGATCGAGGGATACTCGACCCTCGCGCGGCGTCGAGATGCCACGGGATGGGGTCCGGTCACCAATGGGGGACCCCCGGCCGATGGTCTTCGATTTGTCACGATGGAGGGGCTGCAGGCCATGCATTTGGCCGTGCAGATCGACCAGCTCGTGGCCACCTCGCGGATCATGAACTACACGGACAGCACTCTTGCTGCCGGTCAGGCGCTTCGTCTCATCTGCCGTCTTCGGGAACATCGAGTCTTCACCGTTGTGGCCTGGGACGACTTCGGGGTTTACGGGCTGGTGGGTTTCGTGAGCGTGGATCGCGCTTCCGGAGACCTCCAGCAGTTCGTCTTCGCAGACCGGATGCGAGGGTTGGGACTACCGGAAGCAGTTGCGTCTCACCTGCGCGATCACTGTGGACTGGACAAGACCGTGTTCCCCGTCGATCCAGATGGTGGCGATTGGGGGGCAGTCGCAGACCGGGCAGATCAGCAGCTTCTGGCAGAACACGGCCTGGCCCCGGCTGATGAGCCGGCGTTGTGGATCCTTGCTGGTCTCGACTCAGGGCTCGTGGCGCAACGTGTCAATGCCAGTTCGTTGCACGCGGGAAGTCCTGAACACGATTCACTCATGCACGCTCGCGACGATGACTTCGAAGTGACGGCTCGAGTTGTCGGTTACTGGGCAGGACGAGAGTACGACGATTCTTTGTGGGGAGACGGAGAGAAGGGGCTGGACAACTACCGGGGCGCAGCGACCGCCATGGCTGAGCAGTGCGAAAGACTCGTCGTCCTGCTGCCTTGCGCCGACGAGATGGACGAAGGGGCAACCCCCGGTGCACAGCGAGTGCAGTCGTTCAACGAGGTGTGGTTGGAGCTCGCGGAATCTCTCGGACATCTTGACGTGGTCGTGGAAGGATCAAACCCTGCTGAAATGCGCGGCGAAGCGCTGACACGGTTCTCCGCCGCGATTGCTGCCAGCCTGGGCTCCTCGCACAGCGTCGAGATCGAAGAGCTGAGCCAGGACGCTCGCTACCTCGGCTTGGTTGGTCGCTATGCCGACGTCGGCCACCTGTCGAAATCGAAGACTTCGCTGCCGATCGACTGGCCGAAGCAGCTCTTCTCGACCGACTGGGAGATTGAGATCCTCTTCACCTGCGAGCAGACAGGCAAGGGGGGTGCTCTGTTGTTGATCGACGTCGACGACCCGGCCGTGGTCCCTGTCGGACGCGGTGGAGTGACACCCTTTGCCCGTGGATCAGAACAGTTCTATCGATATCTGGACACAGACAATCCTGGATCGAGTACTCGCTTCGTGCTGCATGCGAGCGAGCCTGTCCGGCCTACCGCGATGGCTTTGCAAGCTTGGGGTTCACGCGATCTTGGTGTGGATGTGTCCAGCGTTCGGGTGTGGGTACACCGGTAGAGATCTCACTTCGGTGGTACGTCAGGCGTGATTTCTTTCACAGGGGTCGTCGTCAGAACAGCTTGGCTGAGCATTCGATGCAAGATCGGCGTCAGACTGCGTGCGTAGCTGTCGGTGATGTGCGTCCCCTGACGCCAGATGGTTGTGCCACCTATCGCCACCGGACATGCCGAGGCAGTCTTCTCAGGACAAATCCAATCACTCAGCGTGACGAAGGTGTGATTCCCTTGCTCGGCGATCTTCTTGAGCCCCGCCGAAGCCTTCGACGGCTCCCGAGGGTAGGCACATCGGGAATAATTGTCGGGGTTCTCGACCATGCACTCGTAGACCGGAGCTGTGGCCGGCCACTGGGTGTCATCGAGGATGACGATAGGGCTTCCCAAGTCCGCGATGTCGGACAACGCTGACGTGATGCCGTCAACTTGTTCGGCGTTCTCCGCGCGCATGGTGGACGTCACGATTAGATCTGGTTTCCGATCCGGCTCCTTGAGAACCTGCGTGACATTGTGGGCGAACTGACTGCACTCGGGCTCGCCGGAGGCGGCGTAGCTGAACGGGCAAGCTGACTTCAGATAGAGATCCAGTCGCATGCCCTCACGCTTGGCGATTTCGTCGAAAGCACTCATCCACTGACCGGCTTTGCTGTCCCCCAACATTGCCAGTACTCGGTCCCCATTGGGATCTCCGTAGCTGCAATTCCTGTTGACTTGCGCGTCACCCACCTGAACCTGGCAGTCGTCATTGTAGTAGGAAGGTATGTCATCGGTGGCGAGTGCCGGTGGAGGATACACCGGTGCCGAGCCATTGATTGCTTTCTCGGGTTTATCTGTCACCTGCCAGGTGGACGCTGAAGGGTCGGCGATCAGTGCTGTGGCGCCGACAGTCTCGTTCGGGGCGTCCAACGAAGGCACAGTGCGCCAGACCAGAGCTGCCGAAACGAGAGTGAGGCTCATCATCGTCAAGCCGGCCACAATCGCCCGCCAAGGACTCGCCGAGAGTGATTTGCTGAAACGAACCGGGTCCTCGACGGCATGCTTGGTCGCCCAGGCCAGTATGACGGACAACACCGCAACGATCACCAGATGGCGCAGCCGAATGTCCGGCCACAGAGTGCGGGAAAAGACGATCAGGGGCCAATGCCAGAGGTAGATCGAGTACGAGAGGCCACCGATCCACACCATGGGGCGAACACCGAGCAGCCGCTTGGCGAGAGTGTTGTGTGGAGCGCACCCAGCCGTGATGACCAGTGCAGTTCCCAGG
>JAGXHS010000160.1 GCA_024636075.1 Propionibacteriaceae bacterium | reverse complement strand
TGAGCTGCTGCGGTCGCACTTGCGCCGCCGAGACGTGTTCGCTACGACGTCGCTACGGTGGGGTGATCCGCGCGCCCACCTCCTAACCGGCCCCGCATGGGACAAGGCACGGGACCCGGCCCTGCGTTCGTTGAGCTTGGACGGCCCGGTGAGCGAGCACCTCGCTGCGAAAGTCGCACTACTCGATGCCGGTTGGCGAGGCCTCGCGGGAGCGGTCGCCGTCGCTGGCCCGGACGCGAGCGTGCGGCTCACCCAGCCCGGCGGAGATAAGGTCAGGCTCTCAGTCGCAGCCCTGGGTGCCGTGGATGTTCCCGAGTCGTTGACGACGCTACGGCGACAACTCGCCGGGATGCTGCCCCGGGTAGATTTGCCCGAGATACTGCTCGAGGTGCACTCCTGGACCGGGTTCCTCGACGCCTACACGCACGTATCCGGCTCCGGCCCACGCATGGCCAACCTGCCGTTGTCGGTGGCCGCGGTGCTGATCGCTGATGCCTGCAACGTGGGCCTCACCCCGGTGATAGGCGAAGGGCACCCGGCGCTGACCCGCGACCGGCTGGGGCACGTGCAGGCGAACTACATGCGCACCGAAACCCACACCGCCGCCAACGCCGTCTTGATCGACGCCCAGGCTGGTGTGCCGATCGCGAGAACGTGGGGTGGTGGGCTATTGGCGTCGGTCGATGGGCTTTCGGTTCATCGTGCCCGTCCGCACGATCAACGCTGCCCCGAACCCGAAGTACTTCGGCCACGGTCGCGGACTGACTTGGTTCAACGCGGTCAACGACCAAGTCGCCGCCATCGGGGCCGTCGTCATCCCCGGCACGGTGCGCGACTCGCTCTACGTACTGGATACCATTCTCAACCTTGACGGCGGTCCTCAGCCTGAGATGGTCGCCTCCGATACCGCGCCCTACTCCGACATGGTCTTCGGGATCTTCACCCTGCTCGGCTACCGGGGGCTTGGGTAGCAATGCTGCAGGACCGTGCGCTAAGGATTGTCCGCTGGTGAAATGTGGGAGATCTGTTCCGTTGGCGAGCCAGAACAGCGCGCCGAGCACCCGCAGCGAGTCAGCCATGCCGCTGGCCAAACCAAGTCAGCCAACCGATACCGGTGACCCCTCTGTTGACTCACGGTCACGAATAATCAGGCCCTGCCGCGCGCCTGACGGGTCCAACGATCGGGTCTCACGACGCGCTTAGCGCACGATCCGGTAGCACTGCTACTCACACCCCATGTCCATCCGCTCCACCTGCGGTGCTCCCGTAAGACCTGAGTTCCACACCGGCTGGGTGATTCGGCGGATTCTCCTCGCGTCATGCCTTGTCATCTCGTTTTGGTGGTGGCTTTTGGGGCACTAATCGGGGCTGTAGGGTAGCGGGGTGAGCCCGTTCGTGCGGAAGGTGAAGACCGCGTCGGGGGCCACCGCGGTTCAGATCGTGGAGAAGCGCAACGGGCAGCGCCGGATCCTGGAACATGTCGGCTCGGCGCACGATGAAGCTGAGCTGGCGGTGCTGGTCAGCGCGGCCCAGCAGCGGCTGCACGGGGTCCAGGACATGCTCGAACTGACACCACCGCGGCGGTCGGCGACGGGTCCGGTGGTCGAGCATGCGGCGAGTCAGCTGTTGGTGCAGGTGCTGGATGGTGCCTACCAACAGCTGGGGTTCGGCGTGACCGGCGATGAGCTGTTCGCCCGGCTGGTGATCGCCCGGTTGGTCGAGCCAGTCAGCAAGCTGGACAGCATCCGGGTGCTGGACCAACTCGGCGTCAGCGCACCGCACATCAACACCGTGTACAAGTGCTTGGCCCGGTGCGTGACGCGTGACTACCGGGGCATGCTCGCCGCGGCGTGTTGGGCGCATGCGACCAGTACCGGGCCGGTGGCTTTGGTCATGTACGACTTGACGACGCTCCACTTCCAAATCGAGGCCGAGGACCAGCTCCGCAGAGTCGGCATGTCGAAAGAGCGTCGGGTCGATCCACAGGTGACGGTCGGGCTGCTGGTCACCGCCGACGGGTTCCCGTTGGAGGTGGCGATGTTCGAGGGGAACAAGGCAGAAACCAAGACCCTGATCCCAGTGATCGAGCAGTTCAAGACCCGCCACCAACTCGCCGAACTCGTCGTCGTGGCCGATGCGGGCATGCTGTCGGCGGCGAACCTGAACGCCCTGGAAGATGCCGGCTGCACGTTCATCGTCGGCTCGCGGCAGTCGCACGTGCCCTACGACCTGGGTGAACACTTCGAACGGCACGGCAACTATGTGGCCGATGGTGCCACGATCGAGGCCAGCCGGGACATGGGCACTGGGAAAGACAAACGCACCCGCCGGGTGGTGTACCAGTACTCGTTTGCCCGCCACAAACGCGAGAACCAGACGATCAACGCCCAAATCGCCAAGGCTGAGAAGGTCGCTGCCGGCCAACGCCCGATCGCCCGGGACCGGTTCGTCACCGTCACCGGTGACGGTGACGGGAAAAAGGCCGAGATCAACTGGGACACCATCGAGCGGGCAAGGTTCTGTGCCGGGTTCAAAGGCTACGTGACCAACCTCACCCCTGAGGCGATCGCCGGCCCGGCGGTGGTGGCCGCCTACCACGACCTGTGGCACATCGAGGAATCCTTCCGGATGGCCAAGTCCGACCTCCAGGCCCGGCCAATCTTCCACCACAAGAAGGACTCGATCGAAGCCCACCTGACCATCGTGTTCGCCGCGCTCGCCGTCGCGAGGCACCTCCAGGCACGCACCGGGATCACGATCAAGAAACTCGTCCACACCCTGCGGCCTCTCCAAAGCGTCACCATCAGCATCGCCGGCCGCCAAGTCGTCGCCGAGCCACGCATCGACACCGACACCGCCGCCATCCTCAACAAGATCCCCGACCTCACAGGGCACTAAATCCGGCCCCCAGTGTGGAAGTCAGGCCAGAGCGCGGCGAGACCGTGCACTCCTGCCCACAGGCCGACTGCGACGTTGAGGGGGTTGTGGGGTGTGAGCAGGCCGGTGGCCATGGCCGCGGACACGTCGGCGACCAGGTCGGCCAGGCTCCGCCCGGGGTCCTCGACGTCGGCTTGTGGGTGGCCGGGTGCGGGCGGTCGAGGAACAGCACGCGGAAGAGCGAGGTGTGTGCGAAGGCGAAGGCCAGGTAGGCCTCACCTCGCCGGACGATCCGGTCCACCGGGTCCTTCGTTGTGGAGGCGGCTTGGGCTCGACTGCGGCGGAACTGCGCGAAGCCTTCGAGGCTTGCTTCACGGAGAAGGTGTTCGCGGCTGGGCCAATAGCCCCCGAGGCCGCCGATCAGCTTCAGTCGCTCTACCGCTACGTCGCGGAGGCGTCCTCGCCTCAGGTCGCTGCTGACTACGTGGAAGCGATCGTGGCCCACTGCGAAGGGCTCGCGGTCTTTCCTTATCGAGGCACGATGAGGGATGATCTGCGGCCCGGCTTACGTACGACTCTCTACAACACAGCCACCCCGGTGCAGCAGAAGGCGCGGACTCAGGTCCTTCTTGGGAGCCGGCCCATGAACGCGCACCTCTGATCTCACGGCTCGCGCTGCCCGCCGGCCACGTCAGTTGCGAAACCGTAGCAATCAGCTGCCGATGATCATCACACGATCGCTGCGACCGCGACGGCTACGGGGCGCATGTCGCGGTTTGGCCTACTTCTGGTACTTGAACGAGACCCGAATCTTCGTCCGGTACGTTAGCCCGCCGCTTTCGTCGACATGGATGTCCTGGGTAAGGACCTCGGCGACCCTCAGATCACGAAGCGTTCCGCTGGCCACCTTAATTGCAGCCGCCGCGGCATCCTCCCACGATTCGGTACTGGTTCCAACGAGATCCGTCACTCGATAGACGCTCATGCGACCCTCCTTGGCCACGTGGGTGGACTGTCCCCACCCGAGAGGTCTACCTTACCATTTCGCCACCGACAAGGGGTCCACCAGCACGTATGGAGGCCATTGTTGAGCCCACGGGACCGGTCGCGCCGTCGACGTCCGACGAGGTCGAGCCGATGCTGACCGGCACGGAGAAGCGATTGGCTGCGGCTAGAGCGCTCGTGAAGGAGCTGGAGCCGCAGGAAACCGAGCAGAAGCGCGAGAAGGCCCGTCGTGCAGCCCGAGCACGAGGCCAAGGCCGACGCCCGCCCGGCGAACAGCAGCGGTTCGCCGGGCTGTGCGAGGCGTTGGGCGTCGAGGTGTGACGCACCGCGAAAGACCATGCCGCCGACAGCTGTCGACAAGCAGGGCCCCGGCCACGAGATATGTTCTCGGCCGGGGCTTCTGGCTGTCCGGAAGGACGGGCATGCGCAGGGGCCTCAACGACGGTCAGGTAGGCACGAGCCAATCACGGTCAGGACGCGCGAGCAATCTGGCATTCTGCACGGCCCAGCTCAAGGGCAGGATCGTCTCGCCAATGTAGTCATTTCCTGCTCGCCGTATCACCAGAGCCAGGTGTGCCGCTCCCGATCCGTCGAGACTGAGTGGCAGTACCAGCTGGATCTCCCCGCGGTGGAGCTGTGGCACGGCCGTCTTGTAGTTCCGCCGTGCGCGTTGCTTTACCGCCTCAACGGCAGCCTTAGCTTCTGGATCCGCTCGCTCACTCGCCCGCTCCAAGGTTGGGAGGGTCGGGTCGCTGAAGTCCCTCCGACGGGCGTGAGATCGATGGGGCGGGGTAGCGTGTCCTTCAGAGTTCGTGATCACGGCTGTCAGCATTGTCGCTCGTGCCGTGGGCGACTTCGAAGGGTTGAAGGACATGGCGACGTGGAAGCCTCTCCAGGTGAGGCTGGCCGAAGTTGAGGAACGACTCACCCTTTCGTGGGGCGAACTGGACCGCTTGGTCGGCGGACTGCCGCCTTCCCCGTACACGCATCGAGCGTTCTGGTCCGGGGATAACCCTGGTTGGAGTGGCTTTCGCACCACGGATGTGCGTGTCAACCACTCGGTGACGTTCGTCCGCGCGTCGCGCCGCGTGCGGGTGTCCCGCACGGCCCCTCGCCCTGCTACGGCCAGGCGGGCGGGCGACGTGGACCTGGTGCTCATCGGGTGTGTGAAGTCGAAGCTCGACCATCCGGCCCCGGCGAAGGACCTGTACATCTCCGCCCTCTTCCAGAAAGAGCGGGCCTATGCGGAGTCGTCGGGCAAGCCATGGTTCATCCTGTCGGCTAAGGACACGCGAAGGAATAAGGTAGGTATTTGGTGCTGGAGGCTTTAGGATTGTGCTATGTCCGAGATAGCGCAGTTGGCAGAGTCCGCGG
>JAGXHS010000159.1 GCA_024636075.1 Propionibacteriaceae bacterium | reverse complement strand
GCCCTTGGCGCCGTGACTGCTTGGCGAGGCTGGTTCAACCATTGGCGCGCCCAGGCGGTCGCTGCCGCAGTTCCGGGACTCCTCGCAGGCCTTGTCGCCGCATGGATGCAGTGGTCTAGCCAGTGAGCTCGACCGCACCATCGGATCTGTCCGGATCGGCAGATATCCGAGGTTTCGCCGGTGACCGCGAGAGTGACGAGAGCCCGCGATCTCCGGGGTCTCGACTGGCGTTCTGGAAAGTGTCTGGAAACGGGCAGATCCCACAGGGCCGTTTGTTCTCAGCTCAGTGCTCGGCATCGCGATGCGCTTGGAAGGCGTGCGACGCGGCCTCCGCGGTCCTAGCCGGCTGGCTGAGCCAACCGCAAGTCAGGCACTCGCTGTGGAAGCGCTCTTCACCCTCGACGACCTCCATCCAGGAATGCGGCTGACCCTCCCGCACCCACCGTGGAGCCCACCGGCATTCAAACGCATAGTCGACGTTGACCGCGACTTGTTCGGCGATCCCGGCGAGAAGGTCGTCTTCAAGCCCTAGTCCTCGCATGGCGTTCTGCGCCCGGAGTTCCTCAAGGACGTTACCTGTGAGCCGATCAACGTCTGTCTCCCACTTTCGTGCAACCATGTTCAGAACCTAGCCAGTAGAAGATCGCCCTAGCATGGCCCGTGGCCGTGGAGGGCTGAGACTGCACGCATGTCAAGCCACTGAACCCTACCAAGGTGGCATATCGGTGGCTATCGCAGGGCTGAGTTCTCGCTGTCTGGAGCTACGAACCCCCGCACACGGGTGGCAACAGTTCCTGGCCCTTCTAGCTTCCGGCGCGCTTCCGGCGCGACAATTCCATCTGCACGGTGCCCAGTGCCAAGATGCCGTAGACGACACCTACGACCACGGTCGACGTCGTCCTGCTCACCATCGTGGACAGGATCAGCCACGAAACTGCTGCCCCCGTCGTCAGTGACACCAGCACCGCAATTGCGCCAGCAATCCGAGTCGACCGAGGCAGCTCGACCTGTTTGGGGTGCGCATTCCAGAACTTGGCCAGCTCCGCTTGGAGATCTCGTGGATTCATCCCGAGGACCCGGATCGGGTTGGGCAGCGGAGCGTCGTCGGGATCGTCGTTGTCTGCGCTCTCCAGCGGTGCCTGCAGCATCGTGGTGTCCGATCCTTCGCCAACCTTCACGGTACCTCACGCCGTTCGACTTGATTGCTGACGACCAAGGACTCGCGGATCGGAGAGTGTGGAGACCGGTAGCTATCCGATGGCTGCCGCTCTCGCAGAAGCCTCTGCGTAGGGTGTCGGGATCAGCGGATCCCGGTCGGTTGCACCGTTGTCGCAGTTGAGCTCAGGGCCCTACGCATCACGCCCTGGCGTAGCCTGCACGACATGACCGACAACTGGCCCGCATGGGCGACCGAACGTGTCGAGATCGTTGCGCCCGATCCCGACTGGCCGGACAATTGAGTTTGTCAACTTGATCTGGCCCCACCGTGATGGGGCGGATTCCCCTACCGGGGCCAAATCAAGGTGTCATACCCAAGACATCGCGAGACGGCTCATCGGTGAAGTCCAGGACTGCTTGGCGCACTGGCTGATCCAAGGTGGGGACATCGAGCTCGTCGGCAGCACCGCTGTGCAAGGGCTTCCGTCCAAACCCGTCATCGACCTCCTCGGTCCCGTGGCGAGCTCGCACCAGGCCGAGTCTGCCACCGACGGCTTGTCCCGGCTTGGCTGGGAGTTGGTTCCCCCCCGGATCTCGATGGACGGACTACACGACGGCTCTTCGTGCTCCCACGAAACGGCCACCGCATTGCCCACCTCCATTTGACGGACCCAGCTTCGGCGGCATCACCATCCAACTACCCACGAAACCCTGAGGAGAACCGAACTTCAGACGACCGTTGACACCCTTTACCCACAACGACAACGGGACTACGGTCGTTCGACGAGCCACTACCGTCGTCCCAGTCCGAGGTAGTCCTATGCATCGACTTCCCCTTGTCCTGCTCATTGCGGCCCTGAGTGCTGCCTCGCTCCCAGGACCAGTGGATGCGGAAGAGATGGCCAGCACTACTCACCAACAACATGCCGGAGTCCAGGATCCAAAGCCACTCAACACAGAATCGGCGGCAGACTATGACACCAAACTCACAGCTGAGCAGAATGACTGGACTCCAGAGTGGGTGGAGAGGCGCGACGAGATTAACGATGAACTCGATGCCCTCAAAGTTCGGATCGGAGAGCTAGCCCCCGATGCGGTGATCGGAGGTGTGTTGCCCACAAGCCAGAATGGCACCGCCAGGCTGTTTCTTCACGGGCCGATGGATGCCTAAATCGCTGCTTTGATCGATGCTGTCAGCGTTCCAATCGAGGTTATTCCTCATCAGCCTTACACGTTCAAAGAACTTGAAGCACGTAGCAAAGAAGTATCCACAGCCCTGACAACCTTAGGGTTTTTGGACTTCTCGGTTTCGTTCGGTTTCGACCAGGGGGGAACTGTAGATGTTGAGGTTGCACCGAGCACGCCCGACATAGATGCCAGTGATGTTTTGGAGTTGCTGCCTCTTTCGATGCGCGAATCGGTCAGAGTGAGAGTTCAATCGCGTGAGAATTTTCGTTATCTTCTTGCCTTTGGGGGCCTCAGGCTCAGAGACGGCGTTCAACCCTCATGCACAAGCGGATTCTCGGTTAGGCGGATTGGCAACTTGAGCGATACGGGAATATCCACAGCTGCACACTGCACCGGTATTGACACGGTCGTGCACGGCTCTACGACCCATCAGACCCTGTATCGAGCCGGTCACTTAGGTCCGTGGGGCGACGTCGAAATTCACGAGACCGCCCAGTCGGAGACGCGACAGTTCCATGCCAATGCGGGAACCATTTTTGATGTGGTCGCGCTGATGTCCCGCAGCAGCATCGATGTTGGCGAGACGCTGTGCTGGTACGGGCGAAGTAGCAACGATCGCGATTGCAGCCTGGAAGTCTCTGCGACTTCCGTTTCATGCACGATTGGCGGCTTGACTGTGAACCGCCAGATTCGGATGAATGGATCTAGTTATGCCACAGGAGGGGATAGCGGCGGTCCAGTGTCCAGAGGTGCAAGGGTCGCAGCTACTGTTACGGCGAAATGCCCTGAGCTCGTGTTCAGCGTTGCCGATCTGTTCGACGAGGCCGTAGGTTGGAAGGTCCGCACGCCACCCTGAACGCGTACGGGTATCGAGTGTCAACGCTGGACTAGGTGGGGTCTTCGGTGATGATGCTTCCGTCGTGTCCGACTCCCCAGATCTCGCTGTAGGAGCACGAGCTGTCGGGGGGCTTGGCCCAGGGGACTGAGCCGGGGTCCGTGGTCGTGCTCCCGGAGAATGAGACGCGGTTTCCATCGGAGAAGGTGTGGCGTTCGCCGTCGAGGCTGGTGAACTCAATCTGCCGGCTCGCTTCGTCCCACGATGTCGTTGCTGATGGCCACTGCAGCAGCGCCGGCCCACCCGGGTAGACGAGCCGGACGCACTCTGCCGTGATTTCAAGGGTGCCGAAGATCCCCGCCAACGCGGGGTTGGGTTGGCCGTTCTCGACGGCGAGTGGGCCCCATTCGGCGCCGGTGGTGGGCGAGGCAGGCGGCGACGGCTGCCTCGTACTGGAGGTTGCTGTTGGCGGTGCGGGATCGCTGGCCACCGGTGGCTGCGAGGCCACCACGACCTCTTGGATGGACGGCCGAGCCAGGCCAATCGCGACCAGCGACAGCCCGGCGATCAAAGCGATGGCGGCAAACGTTCCCGCTGTGCGGGTCCAGAGCCCACGTCTCCGGCCCCGAGCCTGCAGGTCTTGGTGGTCAAGCACGACACGCGAGGGTGTGACGGCGGCGTGGAGCGCTTCGGCTAGGTCGGACTTGTTCATTGTCAGCCCCTCTGGGGTCGGATGGCGAGCTGCGGCCTCTCATCTGGCGCGAGACGTGGAGGAGTCGTCGCGCGCGCGCAGGGAGGCGATGCCCTTGGCGGTGAGAGAACGAACGGTTCCCTCTGCGCATCCCATGATGATCGAGGCCTCGGTCACGGAAAGGTCTCCGAAGTAGCGCAGGATGACCGCCTGGCGCTGGCGTGGGGTGAGGTCGGCTAGTGCATCGCGAAGCACCAGCGCCGTTTCGACGTCGGGCGGCGTCGAGTGCGCCGTCGGCGGCCCATGACGTTGGTGCGCGCGGCGTTCGGCGTAGCGACGACGCCACCACGATCGACCCAGGTTCATCGCCACCGCGATCAACCACCCGGCTGGGCTGTCCATCTGCTGGACACGCGGCCAGTGCTGACAAAGCCGTACCAAGGCCTCTTGTGCCAACTCCTCGGCGATCCCGGCATCGTTGACATACAACTCCAGGATTCCGACCAGCTTTGGGTGCTGTGCCTCACAGAAGCGGCTCAACTCGGGATCCTCGCGTAGCAAGAAGTCCTCCTTCTGGTTCGAGCTGACAGAGTTTGGTGTCGGCCAGGGCCTGCCGGGACTTGCTGGGCACCTCACCAGTAGTAACGCACCAGGACCACAGTTCGCTTACGCCAGCCGCCCTAAGCTCAGGCAGACCCTCCCGTAGCCGACCGGGATCTGTGGATACCACCAGTCCGTTCACTCTGGTGACGCGGGGGTCAGGCGCCGAAGGATATTGGCGATCAGGAACACAGTGTCGGCTGTGATGCCAGCTTCGACTCGGGATCTAGTGGGTGAGTGCTTCACGGCCTGACTGAGTTCGGCTGCTCGCTTCACGAGTCGCCCCAACTCCTTCCCCAAGTCCCGGTCGGCGAACTCGTGCTCGATGACACGGCTGAGACGTTGCTTAGTGTTGCGAACTGGGGGCTCTTCCTCGCCGTCGTAGAGATGCCGATCTCTTTGATAGCAGACTTCTGAGAGTACTTCCAGGAGAGCCACGCACGCCAATCCCACCTCGCGATACTCGAGCGGGCTGCGTGCCCGCTGGAAACTCCGGCGAATCTGCTCGATTTCGGCGTCAGCCTGAGGCCAACCAAGTTGAACGTGACTTGTGACTGCTTCGACAATCCCGGGGTTGTATGCCACGGAGTCCTCGCGCTCCTCGAGTCGCTGATGAATCGGGTCGAACACCTCGCTGACCATCTCTCGACGTGCGTGCCATGATCCATAGCTATCGTTGGCTAGCCAGTAGGTCTTGAACGAGGTGAAGTTTCTCCAGGGTCGGGTCGTGAGCCGGCCCGTGGTCATCACGGTCTCGTCGATGCCCACCCTGGTGGGGGCCAACGGCGTGATCCGGTCGGCGGCGGCGCGCACGGCCCGCATCACGGTGTTCCAGGCCACCCCGAAGGTGCGGCGGATCCGGTCGATCGGGATGTTGTCGGCCGACATCGCCACCGCGGACCGGGCTGCCGCCCGCGACCACACCGTGCCGGGCGAGATCGACGGGGTCCGCTCGACGAACGTGCCACAGCCGCCGGTGCAGGCCAGCAGCCGCTTGTGCCACCACACCCGACACACCCGGCCGGCCACCGGGAGGTGCCGGACGGTGTGCCAGCGCCAGTCGTGCACCGCATGACGTTCGATCACGCCACACCTTGGACACGCCTGCACGTCCCGCGGCAGCTCCACGGTCGCGTGCAGCTCGTCGACTTCGTCGACGTGAGCATCGATCAGATCGAACTCTCGGCTTGGACACCTCGAGCATCGAGGCCGTACGTGTCCCCTGCAACCATCCTCGCCCGGGTCACCCACTACCGAGGGGAAGACCCACCATAGTCGCGGCGACCATCACAAGAGCGACGTCATGAAGTTGTGGTGACGTAGTCACCACAACCTGCTTGAAGCTCGCCCGCCACATGCGTCCTGCGAGCAGGGGCGCGAGTCCGGCTTCATCCGCGAGGTGGAAGCACGTCCTGCAAAGGCAGACCTCGATACTCCGTGTAGTTGGTGCTGACCAACTCCCCGATGGTTCCGTCATCCTCCACGGTCATCGCGGCTCCGGCGTGAGAGATCTTGGCGAGCCCAAAGGGTTCTCCCCAGTCCTTGAGGAAGAGGACGTAGGTCGAACCAATATCCGGAACGGTTATGCCCTCGTAGTCGAGCTTCGCGATCCGCGTATCGTTGGACTGTTCTTCCGTCAAGTAGGCGGGCCATTGAACCAATGCTTCACCAAGAAGATCACCCTTAAGCGAGGTGGCGATCTCAACTCGAAAGTTCACATCCTCAAACCAAGGGACATCGCCGGGATCCTCCGGAGAGTTGCCACCGTAGAATCGCACGCCACCAATCTCCTCAACTATGGTTCCAACCACGACGGCTTCGCTCTGATCCCAAGCCTCGACAAGGCCACGCGGACCGGTCTCGTCGACGTAAATCTGAGTGACCTGGAGGTTGGATCTGGTCGGCTCGGGTGACTTGGCCGGTTCCGGGGAAGGTCCCGCAACCGAGAGGCTCGAGCTGAACTGCAAAGGTGGCTGAGAATATTCGGGGAAAGTCTCCGCGATATCCCCGCTTCTACAGCCTCCGACAAGGCTCGATGCCAGCAAGACTATCGGAATGATGGTGCAAAAGTTATTGGTCACTATATCTGCCTCTCAAGAGAATAGTTGTTGGTTGGCCAACTTTACATCGTACATTGCGGGGTCCGCCCAAGACCTAGCCGTACTGTTGGACGTTACGAGTCGCGCGATGGTTCCATCTGTCTCGAAGTCTTGGGAGCGAAGCTGCAGCCTCCGCGGCGCAGGTTGCGGCGGCGCGACCCCGGATTGCCCGCAATCCTCTCTCGAGTGAGACCGCGACCGGGACAGGCCCTGCCGGGGACACCTCGATCCAAAGCCAGCCGCCCTCCGGCGGCGGCACGCGGTTCTCGAGTCAGCCCGACAGGACCCCGAGCGCAACAAGTCGCGAACCCGCTGCGCCTACCCCCACCTAACCCTCAAGCGGTTATCCAAGGTCGGTGCTGGTTGCCACCAAGGGCGAAGCGCTCAACGACGGCTCGTGTGACTTGGACCCGGCTTGGCTCGTCGGCAGAGGCGGCCGTCCAGGCCTCGGCTGGCCCATCCAGCACGTTGGCACCGGAAGAGTCGGACTCGTGGCGTAGTAGTGATCGAAGCCGGGGAGCGGCCTGGGGGCTGGGGCTGGGCGAGCGTCCGTGATCATGAGACGATGGTGCCGATGGGAGATGGGCACGAGTCAGCAATCGTAAGGTTGTCAGACGGAGAGGTGCTGACCGAGAGCCCAGAAGGCGATGCCGATGACGGCGACGGCAAGAATCCTGAGAGCCGTTACCGTTCTCCTGTCGATGGACGAGTTCAGTTTCAAGTAGGCAGACCCGATGCCTACGGTGACGACGCTCCAAGTGAGCAAGATGGCCCACACGGCCGCAGTGTTGTGGAAGAGAAATGCGGCTAGGAGCGCCGCGACACCGAGAAGTATCGAGACGAAGAGGAACAGCGTCGATAGCCTCGTGCGCACCTGCATGACGTAGTCCCTTCCTTGCGTGTGCATGGTGGGCACGCTACCGACACGAGGCCCCAATTCGCAGACGCTTCCAGTCCGGCCGAGAAGTGGCGATATCCCTCAGCTATCCGAGGTTCGGGAGCGGCTAGCCAGAGTGTCAGGATCCCGTAGATCTCGGAGGGGCTGATGGGTTGGCGACGCAGCAGCCGAGGCGATCCAGCGGATGCTGCCGTCCAAGGCGATCGTGGCGCGCCAGGATCTGTTGGTCCCCGCCGATCAGGCTCGACGGCTGGCAGGCCCCGTAGGGTCCAAGCTTGGCAGATTGGCGGAGCGCTGCTGCGCTGGGGGGGCTATCGAGAGACGTCGGTGGGTAGGTTCGAGAGCGGCCGCCGCTTCGCGTGTGGCCGTTGTGTCTACCCGACGCTTCTCCGCGAGTTCCAGGAGGAGGGCTGCCAAGCGGAGCGCAGCGAGGAGAACATCCCCGTCGCGGGGTCTCCGGGTGCGGGCGAGCGCGCCTGCGGCGGCCCACAGAGCGTGGGTGGCCGGACTCGACCGATGGTGCGGGCGTTGTCGGGTTCCTTGCAGGCAGGTTGCTGCCTGACGCCATGGGCTGTGGCGCCGCCCGGCGTGGACGTAGGCTGCGGCGTCGAGTAGGTCGGCCACGCTGTCCGCGATGCTCTCTGGGTCGCCTCCGTGGTCGAGTTCGGAGCGAGCGGTGTCGGCGGCCTTCATGACCGCGTGCCAGGGGTCACCGCCGGGTGGGACGATGCTCCAGCGTTGCTGAAGTTGGGGCCACGATAGGTCCTTGGCCAGCTTCGATCCTCCGTACATGATCTGGGTCCCGTCGGCGGTGCGGTCGCCGGGCCAGCCCACGGAGTACCCGGTGATCTGACCGTCGTTGATGGTGGAGTAGCGCAGGTCGACGACGACGCCGGCGTTGTCGAGGTGCTCAACGAACCCATGGTCACTGATCGCCGCAGCTGCGGCAATCCGGAGTTCGTCTCGGAGGGCGTCGCGGGGGGTGGCGTGCCGTTCCGCGCGGTTGGCCTTCTCGACCTCGCCGCGGGTGGCGGGCAGGTGGTTGCGGCTGTGGGCGGGTGCGGTGGATCGCAGTCCGTAGCGACGTTCGGCGTCCAGGCAGGCATCGCGGACCTTGCGGTAGTCCCCGCGGAGGTCCTCGCGGGTGCCGTCCTCGCGGACCAGGACGGCGGCGATGTGGATGTGGTGGTCGGCGTGGCGAACGGCGACCCACGGACAGGCCGCGGTGCCGTCACCGGCGTCGAGCCCGACACGCCTGGCAAGGTCACGGGCGATGTCTGCCCACTCGTCGTCGCTCAGTGCGCGGTCCTCGGGCGCGACTCGCATCGAACAGTGCCACACGTGCTTCTCCGGAACCGACGCGGCGTAGGCCAGCGGGATGCGCATCATGGCTCGCAGCTGGTCGAGGTCGTTGTCGAGGTCGCTGCCGACCCAGGACGTTACGACGTGCGGGTCGATGTGTTCTTCGGCCCGGCCCGGCCCGAACAGGTAGGCGATCAGCCCGCCGATCCGCTCGCCTCGTGGGGCGACCTTGCCGATCATCGCTGGCCGCCCATCCTGTCGGCCGCGGCGTCAGCGCGAGCCTGCAGGTCGGCGACGTTGCGGGCGGCCGCAGTGGCCAGCCGGTGCAGATGGTCTGGGGCTCGGCCGGTCTCGTTGAGCTTGTGGACCGCCTGGTTGAGGTTGGTCCCGATCCGCACCGCCTGGGTGCGGGCCTGGGTGAGTTCGGCCAGCAGCCGCCGTTCCAACCCGGACGCCACCACGGAGCGGCGGTCCAGCAGGGACAGGCAGGCCTGGGCGCACCAGGCCGCCAGCGACAGTCCGGACGCCGCTGCGGCCCGGGCGATGGCGGCGTGTTCGTCGACGGTGAACGACACGGTTACCCGCCGGCGGAACGGGCCGTGGCGGCGAGGTCGGCGTGCGGCCTGGCGGGTCACCGGTCGGTCCTGGGGTTGCGGGTGTTGGGAGGTGCGCCCGCGCTCGGGCGCACCGAGGTTCTGGGGCTGCCACCCCGCGGGTGGCAGGCCCGGGCAGGTGCGTCGCTGTCGCCCCCGCGGGGCGATAGTGATGCACTGTGCATATCTTGCTGCGCGACGATTTCGGAATGTCCGTGCCGGATGGTGCCAACGTCGATGCCGGTGACGATTCGGAGTCGACGACGCTGGGTGCCGGGCACCGTCGGTCCGGGACCCCGTCCAGGCGTCAAGCGGTGGACGTTCATGGGCGCGGGCCGGCGTGGATGGCCGGGTCGCTGGAGGCGCTGCCGACGCGGGGCATGGTGGCGAGCAGGGCGTCGAGGTGGGTGGTGGCAAAGTGGCGGTGGATGGTGACGTGAACGCCGCTGTTGCAGGCGTCGGCGATGGCGGTGGCCACCAGCCCGGTGTTGGTGGCGTCGAGGCAGGGCAGGACCTGGCCGAGGCGCACGTCGGTGGAGCTGACCAGCGAAGCGGCCACGGTGAGGACGGATCGTTCGGAGCTGGACGCGGCGAGACCATGCTCGGTGTGGTCGTGGAGCCGCTGCGCGACGGTGCGCCAGTCGATGGTCGCCATCGCGGGTCCGTGGTTGTCGGCAGGCCAGGTGGTGACGTGGCCGTCTCGGTGGAGACGGTCGGGCCAGTGGCCGTGTCGGATCAGCAGCTCGATGGCGGCCTGGGTCGGGACGTGTCCGGCGGCACCGGCTCGGAGCATCGCCGGCAGGTCGTCGGGCGGTTCGTCGGGGTGGTCTGGTCGTGGGCGGGTGTTCATGTCGGTGCTCCTGTCGGACCGGCGGGTCCGGTTGTGGTCGTGCGGTGGTTCGGTGGCGTTGGGTCCAGTGGCGGTGAGTGGGCGCCGGCGGTCCGCGCGGCGGCGGTCCACAGG